>NZ_QEQK01000018.1 GCF_003151135.1 Abyssibacter profundi | reverse complement strand
CAACGCAGTCTGGCCTGTTTGCAGGCGCAATCCAGACGGAACGGGCCGGTTTTCCCGCGATCCTGCGTTGCGAAGCGCGTCCATGCGCTTCGCCCTTCGGGCCGGCCTGCGGCCGTCCGAATACGTTCCCAACGCATTCGTGTCGTTCGCTGACTTGGAATGACCAAGCGGCACTCACTCCGCCTGGGCTCGCGCGAAAACCGGCTCCGTCTTGGTGGTGAGAATAGATCAGTGTTTCCCTAGTGGGCAGAAGCGGACTCGACGAAACAAGCGCTCATCACGCTGTTCGGTCCAGGTGAACAAGGCTAATGCATTCAAGCGTAGACGAGCCTCCGGCGGGGGACGCTGTCCCAGCGCGTGCGCCAGCTGTTGGCGGGGCGAGGTGGGCAGGCGGCGGTCCAGCCGCGCCACGGTGACGTGCGGCCTGGGTGGTCGACGATCTGGCCGCGCCTGCGCAGCGTCGTACAATTGGGGCCGGTGGTCCGCGATGAGTCGGTGGATTTCGTTGCCTGCATCCGCCACTTCCAGCGCCACAGCGGATGGTGACTGCGAACTGCCCAGCAGGGCCCATGCGCGAGCCTGCAAGTCGATGGTTGTCGGCATGGTTCTGGCCTGGGCGAGGGCGCAATCAAAGGCCTGCTGTGCTGCCTGTTCGCCGCAAGCCCCCAAGAATGCCAGCGTGACATGCAGGTCGTCTCCGGTCATGGATCGCGACCCCGGTGGCAATGGCAGTGCCGCTCGCGTGCGAGTGACGGCGTCAGCCGGCGTCCAGTGATCAGCCGGCCAACCAATGAACCAGTTGGCAATCGTCATGGCATGCATTGTGCCGAATCTGGATCGTCTCGTCGGTGGGTTGGGCAACCATCGGAATCATCGATCAGGCGCGACAGAATTTTTGAATGATTGCTTAGGAACCTTAACGGCCTGGTCCAGTCTGACGAAGGCTTGACAGTGCTTTCCGGCCGTCGGTCGGCTTCTTCAGGGATGAACCATGATGAATATGCGGGTCACGCGGCTGTTGCTGGTCGCGCTGGGTGGGGTATTGGCGGCGTGCGCACCGGAATCGGATGTCAGCGGGCCCGGTGAGCGGGCGCCGACGAAAGTGCTTGCAGAGCGCGTCGAGCTGGCGCGGTTTGCCAGCGGAATCGAGGCCCTGGGAACCGCACGGTCGAACGAATCCTTGGATGTCAGTGCCAATCTCACCGAAAAGATCATCGCGCTGAATTTCGAGGATGGCGCCGAGGTTGAGGCCGGCGACTTGCTGGCGCGCCTCGACGACACGGCCGAACGCGCCGCGTTGGCCGCCGCGCGCGCCCGGCTGGCCGAGCGCCGTCGCACGCTGGACCGCTCCGAGTCACTGGTGCGGGATCGCGTGTTGTCCGAGTCTGAGGTCGATTTGTTGGCCTCCGAGGTCGAGACGGCTGTGGCTGAAGTCACCGC
Source organism: Abyssibacter profundi (assembly GCF_003151135.1). Classification (NCBI taxonomy): domain Bacteria; kingdom Pseudomonadati; phylum Pseudomonadota; class Gammaproteobacteria; order Chromatiales; family Oceanococcaceae; genus Abyssibacter; species Abyssibacter profundi. The sequence goes on along the minus strand of NZ_QEQK01000018.1, from coordinate 71,599 downwards.
GCTCGAGGCCCAGATCGAAGATCATCAGATTCGCGCGCCCTTCGCCGGCCGGGTCGGTCTGCGCATGGTCAGTGTGGGCGCACTCATTCAGCCTGGCGATGTCATCACCACGCTGGACGATATCGATACGATCAAGGTGGACTTCACCGTGCCCGAGACGGAGCTGGCCCGGCTGCAGGCCGGCGTGCCGCTTGTGGCGCGGACATCGGCATTCCCCGACCGGATGTTCGAAGGTGAGGTCGCAGCGGTGGCCACGCAGGTCAACCCGCAGACCCGCGCAATCATGGCGCGGGCTCAGATCGACAACACCGATCACGCCCTGCGACCGGGGATGTTGATCGAACTGGAGCTGCTGGCGCGGCAACGCGATTCGCTGGCCGTGCCGGAAAGCGCACTGGTGCCACGGGGTGAGCGACAGTTCGTGTTCCGGATCGTTGAGGGTGTCGTGGAGCGGGTGGAAGTCACCGTCGGCACGCGCCGACCGGGGCTGGCAGAAATCACCAGCGGACTGGCTCCCGGTGATCTGGTCGTCACCGATGGCACCCTGAAGCTGGCACCGGGATCGAAGGTGCGCGTTGCTGATCGTGCGGCAGCGCTGCCCAGTCTCAGCAACGCCACGGAGAGCTGACATGGTCTTGTCCGATCTCTCCGTCCGCCGGCCGGTCTTCGCTAGCGTCTTGTCACTGCTGATGCTGGCATTTGGCGCCTTGGCCTACGAGCGCCTGGCACTGCGCGAATACCCGGATATCGATCCCCCCATCGTTTCCGTAGATACCTCTTACACCGGCGCCTCGGCCGCAGTTGTGGAGACCCGGATTACCGAGATTATCGAAGACCGTATTGCCGGCGTCGAAGGGATCCGATTCATCTCCAGCAGCTCGGAGGATGGGCGCTCGCGGGTCACCATCGAGTTCGATTCCGGCCGTGACATCGACGGCGCAACCAACGATATCCGGGATCGGGTATCGGGTGTGGTGGACAACCTGCCGGAAGAGGCCGATCCACCGGACATCCAGAAGGTGGAGTCCGACGACGACGTCATCATGTGGATGAACCTCACCAGCACCGAATTGGATCTGCTGGAACTCACCGATTATGCGCGGCGCTATCTGCAGGATCGCTTCTCGATTCTCCCGGGTGTCGCGCGGGTGCGAGTCGGTGGCGGTCTGGAGTACGCCATGCGCATCTGGCTGGATCGCAAGGCCCTGGCGGCCCGTGGTCTCACGGTGGCGGATGTCGAGAACGCTCTGGTCGCCGAGAACGTCGAGCTGCCGGCCGGACGCATCGAGTCCGAGGATCGTCTGTTCACGGCCCGGGTGCGGCGCGGCTACCACACGCCGGCCGACTTCCGGAATCTGGTCGTGGGGACCAGCACCGACGGCCATCTCGTGCGGATGTCTGAGGTCGCCCGTGTCGAGAAGGGCGCGGTGGAGGATCGGACGCTGTTCCGGGGCAATACGGTGCCGATGGTCGGTATGGGCATCATCAAGCAGTCCACGGCCAACACCATTGAGGTGGCACGGGCGGCGAAGGCGCTGCGCGAGCGTCTCAGTCCGAACTTGCCGGCCGGCATGAGTATTGAGCAAAGCTACGACTCCAGCGTCTTTATCGAGGCCGCCATTGCCGAGGTCTGGAAGACGCTGGCCATTGCCGTGGCATTGGTCGTGCTGGTGATCTGGCTGTTTCTCGGCAGCGTGCGCGCCATGATCGTGCCCGCGGTGACGGTGCCGGTGTCCCTGATCGCCACCTTTGTTGCGCTTTATCTGTTCGGATTCACCATTAACCTGCTCACCCTGCTGGCCATGGTGCTTGCCGTCGGGCTGGTCGTGGACGACTCCATCGTCATGCTGGAGAACATCGCGCGGCGCGTGGAACTCGGTGAATCGCCACTGGTGGCCGCGTATCGCGGTGCCGGGCAGGTGGGTTTCGCGGTGGTTGCGACGTCGGTGGTGCTCATCGCCGTGTTCGTGCCGCTGTCGTTCATCTCGGGTGATATCGGGCGCTTGTTCACGGAGTTTGCGTTGACGATGGCGGCCGCGGTGTTCTTCTCGACGATCGTCGCGCTCACCTTGTCGCCCATGCTCTGCTCCAAGCTGCTCAAGGCCAAGGATCGGCACAGCGGACGCCGGTCCATGGCAGCCCTGATCGAACGTGGATTTGACCGGCTGGCTGCAGGTTATGGCCGCCTGCTCAACGCCGTACTCCGCGCGCCCTGGGTGGTGGGGCTGGCGATTGCCGGCGTGCTGGTCGGCGCCGTGTATCTATACCAGGCAGTGCCCACGGAATTCGCGCCTAAGGAAGACCGGGGGGCGTTTTTTCTGGTCGTCCGCGGGCCCGAGGGCGCGACCTTCGACTACATGAAGGACTACATGGATGAGATCGAGGCGCGCACCATGCCGCTGGTCGAATCCGGGGAAGTTCAGCGGCTGCTGGTGCGGGCGCCCAGCTTCGGTGGCGAACGCTATAACAGCGGCATCGTGATCTTCGTGCTCAGACCCTGGGCGCAGCGCCGTACGGCCTGGGAGATCATGGACGACGTTCGATCTCGCGTGGGCGATCTGCCCGGCGTGCGCGCCTTCCCGATCATGCGCCAGGGTTTTGGCGGCGGGCGTGGCCAGCCGGTGCAGTTCGTGATCGGTGGCGGGACTTACGAAGAGCTGGTCGACTGGCGCGACAGGCTGCTGGAGGCCATCGACGAACGCATGCCCGGCCTGCGTGGTGTCGACTCCGACTACAAGGAAACCCAGCCGCAGCTGCGCATCGCCATCGATCGCAACCGCGCCGGTGACCTGGGCGTGTCGGTGCGCGATATCGGACTGACGCTACAGACCATGCTCGGATCACGTCGCGTGACCACGTATCTTGATGACGGCGAAGAATACGATGTCATCGTCGAGGGTGAGCGTGAGCTCCAGCGCACCCAGGACGCGGTCGCGAATCTGTACGTGCGCTCCGACAGCACGGGTGAACTGATTCCCCTGGGCAATCTCGTCACCATCCGGGAGCAGGCTGACGCCTTCGCGCTCAACCGTTACAACCGGGTGCGCGCCATCACCATCGAGGCCGACCTCGCTGATGGCCTGGTGCTGGGCGAGGCGTTAACCGAGTTGGAGGCGCTGGCGCGTGAGGTGCTGCCCGAGTCCGTGGTCATCGACTACAAGGGCCAGTCACGTGATTTGCAGGAGTCTACCGGCTCGCTGGTCTTCGTCTTCCTGCTCGGCATGGTGGTGGTGTTTCTGGTGCTGGCCGCGCAATTTGAGAGCTTCGTCCATCCGCTGGTCATCATGCTCACCGTGCCGCTGGCCGTTGCGGGGGCGCTGTTCGGTCTTTGGCTTGTGGATTCTTCCCTCAATATCTACAGCCAGATCGGACTGGTCATGCTCATTGGCCTGGCGGCCAAGAACGGAATTTTGATCGTGGAGTTTGCAAATCAGCGGCGAGACGCTGGCGTGGGCTTCGACGACGCGTTGCGAGAGGCCGCGCAGGTCCGGTTTCGCCCCATCGTCATGACAGCCATCACAACGGCGGCAGGCTCGCTGCCGCTGATTCTGTCTTCGGGTGCCGGAGCGGAGACACGGTTCTCCATCGGCGTGGTGATTCTCTCCGGCGTGTTGGCGGCCACGTTCTTCACCATTTTTGTGGTGCCGGTGGCCTATGCGTTGCTGGCCCGTGGCACCGACTCGCCGGAGGCCGTTGCGCGTGAACTGGAGGGGCAGCTGTCCGACACACCGATGCAGCCCTGACCGCGGTCAGCCGCCCAGGGCGCGTAGCAGGAACCAGTGACTGCCCAGGCCAGCCAAGCCGCAAAGCGCCAGGGTGGCAGGCCAGTGCGCAGCGGTTTGCGGACGCAGACGGGTCCATCCCCGTTGTAAGCCGGCCCCCGCTGCGGCCAGCACCAGGACAATGCCGATTTGTCCCAGTTCAACGCCCAGGTTAAAGCCCAGCAGCATGCGCCAGAGCGAGTCTGAACTGATGGCTAGGTCGAGCAGGGCGCCGGCAAAGCCGGCACCGTGAATCAGGCCAAATGCGGTGGCGATCAACGGACCGCTGGTTGTGGCGGCCGGCGTCGATGTCCCTGCGGGGCCTAGTCGCAAGCTGAGTAATAAACAGGCCAGCCAGACACCGGGTGCCAATGCCGACAAACCGCTCAGCCAACTGCCCAGGCCGATGCCTGCCAGTGCGATCAGCCACAATCGGATCGCGTGGTGGCGCAAATCGCCACGCTGGCGGGCTGCATCAAGCGCCGCATACAGCACACTGAAGCCGATGAGCGCTTCCACGGTTCGCCCATCGGGCAGCAACAGGCCGGAAACCACCAGCGCCAGGGTGATCGAATGCCCGATGGTAAAGCCGGTGACGGTCCATAGACGGGCGCGCCAACCGGTGATCAACAGCAACAAGGCCGCAAGAAAAGCGATGTGGTCCCAGCCGCTGGCGACATGCGTGGCGCCCAGCCAGACAAACTCGCCCAGGCCGACCACGCGGGGTGTGGCGTTCGCGCCAAGCGTCAGGGTCGAATGCTCTGGCGTCAGCACCCGCTCGATCTGCCCGGCATCCTGCCCGATCTGGGCGATGTGCAAATGCGTGGCGGCGTACCGAAACAGCGCATCGATGTGCAGCTGGGCAGACTGATCGCTGAGCGAAAGTGGGCAGGCGAACTGGAGGTCCACGGCCAGCCATCCCGCCGCGGCAGGCCGCGGGATGGGGTCGGCGATGGTCCTGCAGACGGTGTCGCCTTGTCGTAGCTGCACGGTGCCGGCCAAGTGGTCGGCCAGGCGCATAGGCAGCGACTGCGTGGCTGCCGCGCTGCCGGCAGGCACATCGGCGTAGAGCAAGGTGGCGCGCCGCGCATCGATGGTGAAACGGCCCGTGACCTCGGTGTCCTGCCAGCTCCAGCTGGAGAACGACTGGCTGCGCGTATGTGCCTGTGCCGGCTGTGTGATGGCAATCATCGTCACCAGCAATAGCCCGCAGACCCACCAGTGTCTGCGCAGGGCTGAGCCTGGAGTCGGGTCTCCGGACGCAGAGGGGACCGCCGGCTTATCCATTGATGCGGATGTCCGCTTGTTCCCGCAGTCGCGCGACATAATCAGCGACGGCTTGTTCCCGGGCGCGCTGCTGCCATGCGTCCAACAGCTGCGGACGCAGATCGGCAAAATCGGGGCGGGAACCCGGCTCGACCGCCTGCAGCCAGACAAAGTGCGCCTGCTCCCCGACGCGCATCGGGCCGATGATGTCGCCGGCCTGTTGCTGGCGGAGGGCGTGGACCACCGTCGGTGGTAGATAACGGTCGAGCTGATCAATTCGCAGCCAGGCATCGGGGAGTCGGACCGCAGACGCGTCGGTCAACACGGCCTCGAATGGCTGCCCGCTGCGTAACGCCTCGACCGCAGTTGCGGCCGGCCAAGGGCGGGTGGCATGTCGAATCCGCACGCGGCCGGCCTGTGCGCCAATCAGCGGGTGATCGGCATAGAAGCGACGGAGCGTGTCGTCATCCGGCAGCGAGGCATTGGCGCGTGCCGCAACGGTTTGAATCATGGCGTCGACGACCGCCGCGCGGACAGCGCGATCTTCATCCACCAGGCCAATGGCCATTGCCTGTTGGATGAGCAATTCCTCGGTGATCAGTGTATCCAGCGCCCGGGCACGATCCGATGCCAGCAGCGGGGACTGCTTGTCACGGGCAATCGCCTCCACGGCCCGTGCAAGACTGGCCTCGCTGATGCTGCGGTCATTGACCTGTGCCGCCACCGGTTCGGCCGCATCGGCCTTGGCAAATTCCGGCTGCATCAGGGCCTGCCAGCCGGCGAGGACGAAGCCCGCTGTGGTTGCCACGCCGATGAGCGCTGAGCGGGTGGACTCACGCGCCGTCATGAAGCATCGACCCCCGCGGTCAGGTAAATCGGCGAGGACCACGCGCGGTGTTCTGCCGGCGCGGTGCAGGCGTCATCATCCGGGGTGCGGGCATCACCAAAGCAGGGGTTGACCCGGATGCATGTGCCCTCGGCATCGTACTCACAGCGCAGGTTGTCGGCGTTGATGGTGGGCGTGGCGGCCTGGATTGCTCGGGCGTAATACAGCACATCCCGTGGTGCGTCGGTGTATTCCGGGTCGCTGAACCGGACGCTACAGCCCTGGCCTTGGTCGTCGCAGCGATGCACCTGCCACGGGTCCTCGATGAGCGTGTCCACAGATTCATCCGGTTTGGCCTGCCGGAGAATCCGCACAATCTCGATCCGGGTGATCGGGTGGCGCTCGTCTGTCGGGTTGTCGCATTCACCGGAGCAAAGCTGCTCGATACGTTCGGCATCGAGGCCCGCGTGGACAAAGTCCGGGCAGCCCGGCTGTTGTTTAAACGCACCGACAGCCCGAACCTCGAAGGTGGGCACGCCGCTCGCGCGTAGCTCACTCCCCATCGGGTAACGTTGCTCGCCGTCGAGCAGGTCAAACCAGAGCAGCATCTTGGGTCCGGAGGTGCCGTAGATCTCCCGGCGCTCGAAGGCGTCCCAGATGCCGGCCCGATCCGGGGTGCTGGCATGGACAGCGGCCAGGCCACCGGTTAGCCAGAACGAGGATTGGCGCTCCAGTTCCGTGAGCTGAAAGCCGGCCATATCGCTCAGCGTGTCGCGGTCGATGAGTCGGGCTTCAGCGGTCTTCGGGCCCGGTTCGCCGTAGATGCGCTTGGCCCAGGTGGCGTTGACCGGGCCGTTGGCTTCGGTGGTGACCTTGCGGTCGACCGGCTTGTAACCGGTGCCGGGGCGGGCGCGGTGGTTGTCAGAAGAGGCGATGAACCCCCAGGTGAACCGGGCCGGCTCGTCCCCATCGAAATTGGAGATGGCCAGGCCATACTGCACCGAGGTGCCGGGCCGGTGATTGAATGGCGGCAGGAAACAGTCGGTACATTGCCCGGCATCCAGCCAGTCTTCGGCGGATTCGCCCTCCACGGCCAGATGCCCCGCAATGCTCATGTTGGCGTAGGCATGCCGCGCATCGGCGGCGCGCTGCTCGCAGACTGATTCGGGTTCACCAGCTTCGGCGCAGCGTTGGGCGATGATCTCGCCGGCTCGCCAGCAGGAGGGAAGATAGCCGGGGCTGGGCTCCGGACAAACGCCCGCCAGTCGCTCTGATTCAGTGTCGACCTCCACCGCCCGCCACGGCCGGTATTCCTCGGAGTTGCCATGGCCGGACATCACCTCAATGACACGAAACGCCTCCGGACGTTGTTCGGCTTCGAGCTGCTTGTCGAAGGTGGTTCCCGGCGGGGTGTAAAAACCCCAGCTCGTGCCATGGGGAATGATCAGCGGTGTCAGGCCCTGGTCTTCGAGTCGGGTGACCAGTTCGCCGGGCGTGGCCGCCGACTCAAAGCAGTTCGCCGGCAGTTGGCTGGACGGCGTGTTCGGGTCACAGGCCGGGACGCTACGCACCTCGTCCAGAAAGGCATTGAAGTCGAGGTAGCGGCCGATTTCACCCCGCTCGGTGAGCACGAGTGCCGGCGGGAATCCCTGCATGTCCGTGCGGAGCACCTGCGTGGTGATGCCTGCGGCGGCGATGGGGCGTTTGGCGACCTGGTCATCCTCCAGATCGCGGAAGATCACATTCTTATGGCCATAGTGGTTGGTGGGGAGATTGCCGACCTGCGTCCATTCGAAGCCGAGGAACGACACCAGATCCGGCTGTGCCGGATCGCCTGCCAGTGCTTGGCATTGTCGCAGCGACGCCTTGGTTTCATTCCAGCGCCGCGGCGTGGAGGCTGCCGCATGGTCAGTAATCCCCCAGAAATCCAGACCTGAGCAGTAACGTGCGTAGTCGCAGGTATCTCCGATGGGATGGACGCCCCGACCACCGGCCATTGGCAGGGACCAGAGAAACGCATCGGTGGAGTAGGTCGTATGCACGTGAAAGTCCCCGAACAGCACATGCTTGGGGCCATCCACACCAGCAGAGGTCGCAGCATCGACCCGCGCCTGCTGGCGAGCGATGACGGCTGCCTGGGGCAGGCCATCGCCGGTGATGGCACCAGGGCCCGGGGGTGAACCCAGCCAATTCTGGCGTGCCGCGACGATGTAGCCGATGACCGTGATCACCAGCAGCGCGACCAGCGTCCCTGCAAACTTCTTCATACCCTGTCTCCCTGATCGCCGACGTTCACGTCGGTCTATGGGGCCGTGTTTAGCACCCGCTGGCGGTCCGGTCCACCGCGGGGCGGTCCGGGCTACACTTCTGGGCCCTTGAATCAGCGGGTTCAGCGTGCGCAACAAACAGGGTGAGCAGCCGGTGCGTGGCTCCGGAGACGATGACCATGCCAAGCCCGATATTCCCAACCTGCTGATCGTAATTGGCGCCTCGGCGGGCGGGTTGGATGCGCTGATGCGGCTCCTGGATCGACTGCCTCCCAGTCTGCAGGCCACCGTGGTCATCGCCACCCATCGACCACCCGATAGTCCTGGCAATCGACTGGCAGAGATTCTGCGGCGCTACTCTGGGGTGCGCGTCAACGAGCCCGAGGACGGAGAATCCCTTGACTGCGCCACGCTGCTAGTCGGTGCGCCGTCCGAGTTCGTCACCATCGAGGGTGATCGCGTCAGTATTGATGCCATGCACGAGCGTGCCATGCGGATGCGCCGTATCGATGCGCTGTTCGAATCCGCTGCCGAGTTTGCGGGGCCGAACAGCGTGGGGGTCGTGTTGTCCGGTACCTTGTGGGATGGCACGGCCGGCTTGCGGGCGATTAGCGACGCGGGTGGCTATTGCCTGATTCAGGACCCCGACGATGCCCAGTTCCCCGACATGCCGTTGAATGCCATTCGGCGGGTAGAACCCACGCGCATCGGCACGGCCGAGCAACTTGCAAAATGCATTGTCGAGATCGCATCCGAGCGGCGGTGCATCTGACCGTCAATGCCGAGGTCGGTCATCACCCCGCAATCTATACGCGCCAGACTGGGCGCCGATCCTGGGGGGCGGTCATGCCTACACAGCCTGCACGCGCAGCGCGCGCACTCAAACACCAGCGCGCCGGTCTGCTCGGTTTGCTCGTCCTGCTCGCTGGTTGTGGTGACGACGCGGGTTCTGGGGTGGCTGCTCCGCGGCCTCCGGTGCCGGTTGCGCCGACCGTAGAACTGACCGCCAGCAGGGAAGAAGCTGCGGTGGGTGAGCAGGTCCTACTCAGCTGGCGTGGCGACCACGCTGAGGAGTGCTTCGCCTCCGGCGGATGGGAAGGCCGCAAGCCCTTGTCAGGTCGCGAATCGGTGTTGCTAACCGCCGCGGGCGAGCAAGTCTTCACGCTGACCTGCGCAAGCACCCAGTTACAGACCAGCGACAGCGTGACGCTACGCGGCCTGCCAGCGCCCAGCCTGGATTTCAAACTCACCGCGACTCGCTTGCTGGTCGGCGAGTTGGTCACATTGCAGTGGGTTAGCACCGACGCCGAAGAATGCCTGGCCAGCGGGGATGCCGAATGGAGCGGCACGCGCGCGCTGTCCGGCCGGACGTCACTGGCGGCCGCCCTTGGCGTGCGTGAATTCAGGCTGCAATGTCGTGGACCCGGGGGGCAGGTGGCTCGCGCGGTGACATTGGAAGGCCTGCCGGCACCGACGCTTACGCTGGAGATCACAGCCAGCCAGATCGAACAGGGCCAATCGACGCAACTGATCTGGTCCGCGCGCTCGGTGAGTGGCTGTGTGGCCAGCGACGGCTGGTCGGGACCGCGTGCGGCCAATGGCCAGGAACACCTGCGTCCAAGCGCGTTGGGTGCTCACCGCTACACCCTGAGCTGCGATGCCCTGCTGCCAGGGCGCGCGATTGAACAGAGCGTCGATGTGGCGGTCACCGACCCCCTGGCCCAGGCCAAAGCATTGTTCGAACAACGCCAGCAGCAACGCCAGGCTGCCGGTCTGGGAGACGAGTCATGATTAACGATCGAAGCATGCGCCGCGGTTGGTTTGTTGTTGTCGCGCTGGGTTTTAGCGGTTTGGCATCGGCGGCCGGCATGAGCACCCACGCGCTTATGGCCGAATATGGTCGCCGCTATTTGCCGGATACGCATCCGCTCAAGGCCGTGCTGACCGCGCATCGACCCGCGCTGCTGGCCGGGGCGTTGTACCCGGATGGAGGCTACGCGACAGGGGCCGCTTTTCCTGGTGATCGCAACGTCGCTGAGGATGCCCACTGGGAATACTTCGTCAATCCGCTGATGCAGGTCCTGCATGATGCTGGCTGCGTGTCCGGCGAGTCGCTGGATGTGCCGGTGTTTTCTGGAACGCTGGACTATGTGACCACGACGGCCACCGGGTTGGCGCCGCTGGCTGAACTGCGTTTTGATGACAGCTGCGGCACGCAAATCGCCTATGCCATGGGCATTGCCGCGCATGGTCTGGGCGACGAGGTCTGGGATGCCCTGTTCGAGCCACAGGTGCGGGAGCGAGGTGAGGAGGCGGAGTCTTCGCCGGCTTACACGCTGGACGCGTTTCCGCCCGGAGCCGACCCCAGCGTCGGGGACTTGCTACGCGGCGTTATTGGTGACGAACCCTTTGAGGCCTTGCGGGCCGGGTTTGATCCGGTTTCGCTGAACAGCATCGAATATGCGATGGATGTCATCGCGATTCGTGAGCAGCAGCTCTGGGCCGATGTGCCCTACCTGACGTTCCCTCCGGCCGACACGCTGGCCGAGGCCTACCGGCGGGCCGGCCGCGATGCGGATGTGTCACGCGAGGCCATCGAACGCGCGGCGCTGGCGACCCGGACCCTGGTCCTGGCGGAACGATTGGGCGCCTTGGCCGAGTACGATCGCGTGCGCCAGCAAATGCCCTGGGCCGCCGGTCACTACTTCACCGGATCGGGCGGAGTGATTCATGTGGGCAAGATGATTGCCGGCTACTACCTGCACCTCTGGGACAAGCTCCAGGCCGGTGTGGTCAACGCCCGTGGACCCCGGGTCGTGGGCGTGCACCCGGACAACGGCGAACAGGCCGTGCCGATTCATGCATCCGCCGATCGCTATGTCCGTGTGTTCATCTCCAGTGGTGTGGATCGCGCCAGCGTTGCCAACGCGCCGGGTGCACTGGTGCTGTTTGCTCCCGATGGTCAGATTGTTGAAGCGCGGCTTTCCGGTTTCGGGCCCTTGTATCAAGGCGAGGGGACGCACGGGATCGGCATTGAAATCACCGGAGCCTTACAACCCGACACGGAGTACACCGCGGTCATCACCCCACGTGCACGTGACGACCGTGGGCGCGCGCTGATGGAACCGCTGGTGTGGACCTTCCGCACGGCCGCGGAGGTCACGGATGGGGCTAGTGGGAATCGTCGCCGTTCATAAAGCGGCGAATCCGCGCAACGGCGCGCGTGGCATCGGGTAGCAGGCCCACCTGCATCTGGAAGTCGTGCCACAGGCCGTCGTACACCTCGCAATGGATTTCCACGTCGGCCTGCGCGGCAGCCTCCACCAGCCGGATGCTGTCGGACAACAGGATTTCCTCGCTGCCCACCTGCACCAGGGTTCTGGGTAGGCCGTTCAGCTCGGCGAACAGCGGCGACAGGCCCGGGTCGTCGAAGGGCCGGGCGCCGGCATATCCGATGCGAGCATGGCCACCCCAGGTCGGAGGGATGAACGGATCACGCCGCGCTAGGCGCTGCACGCTTTCTCCGCTCATGGTCAGGTCGGTCCACGGAGACATCAACACCAGCGCGCCGGCCTGCGGTCCGCCCCGGTCACGCAGGGCCAGTGCGGTGGCCAGTGACAGGCCCCCGCCGGCCGAGTCGCCCATCAGAATGATGCGCTCGGGCGCAATGCCGTTGTCGACAATGGCGTCGAATGCGGTCAGCGCATCCTCCACGGCAGCCGGATAGGCGTGTTCGGGCGCCAGTCGATACTCCGGTAGCCAGATCGTGCGACCTAAGGCTTTTGCCATTTGCCCGGCGTAGCCGACATAGGCGCCGTCGCCACCCAGCACATAGGCGCCGCCGTGCAGAAACAGCACCACCTCGCCGGGGACGCCGTTGGCCGGCTGCAGGATGTGCACCGGCACCGCGCCAAACTGTCGGCTATGGTGCTGTACCGCGCGCGGCTTGCGGATGCTTTGCGTGAACGCCTTGGTCCAGGCACGTTGTAGCGAAACCGGCGGGTGCGCCGCCAGGAACGGCTTCATCGTCGTCCTCAGCAGACCTTTGACGACGCGCCGCCGCAGCCCTGCCGAGGTCGGTGCCAGATGTGAAATCGCGTTGTCCTGAGCGCTCATGCATGCCATCCATTGCCTGTGTCCGGTCCATAGTGTGCCGGATGTCCAGGGTGGGCTGGGCGAGACGCCTCAGGGCAGCGATGGTGTATTGCCTAGTCCTGCTCCGCCAGTTCCGGGGTGTAGGTCGGTGCGGCGCGACCTAGACCGGGCGTCCGGGCCACATGCTGTTCAAAGGCATAGGCCAGGCGCAGGATGCGGGCTTCGTCGAACTCGCGTCCCAGCAGTTCCATGCCGACCGGCAGCGCGGGGTCCGTGGCCGCCAACCCGGCGGGAACCGAGACGGCCGGAAACCCGGAGAAGGGGCTGAGGCGGTTGTTGGATCCGGCGCTGGGGCTAGAGCCTGCAGCCGGTGCCAGCCCCAGCACGCTGGGGTAGAGCAGCACGTCGTAGGCTGCGCCTTGCTGGGTGCCGTCGAGCAGGCGATTGTCCAACGCGGCCTGCAGGCGCTCCCGGACGAATGGACCGCGTTCCCGCACGTTTTCGAGGTAGGTCGGATCGAACTCACGGGTATGGCCACTGGCGGCATCCAGCACCAGCACGAACAGGCTGTCGTTCTCGTAACCGCCACTGGCGACCACGGCCTCGAAGCTACGTAGATGACCGTCCTCATCGGAGGGCCAGGACTCCAGGTATTCGGTCATGTGGTCGCGAAATTCCCAGCGCGAGACACTGGAATAGCCGGTGATGCTGTTGAGGTCCTCGATGGTCACGTCCTCCACGGTCGCGCCGGCATCGGTCATGGCCTGCAGGGCGGCCTCGATGACGGTGATTACATCGGTATTGCTGCCGAACAGGTCACGCACGACGCCGATCCGCGCACCTTGTAGCCCGTCAGCGCGCAGGCCGCTGGCATAGGAATCCGGCAGCCCCACCAGCGCCGCGTAGCTGGCTGCGTCGGCGACCGGTGTGGCGCCATCTTCGGGGCGTGTGGTCGGCTCGTTGTAGTGGCCCGATCCGGGGCCGGGGTCGAAGCCAACCATGGCGTCCAGCAGCAGGGCACAGTCTCGAACCGTTCTGCACATGGGGCCACCCACGTCCTGGAAGTGGGCGAGCGGCAGGATGCCGTCCTGCGAGACCAGTCGCAGGCTGGGGCGGATGCCCACCAGGCCGCCGAGCGATGAGGGCACACGAATGGATCCCCCCGTGTCCGACCCGGTGCCGAGCAGCGCCAGATTCGCGGCGATGGCCGCGCCCGTGCCCGAACTGCTTCCGCCCGCGCCACGCGTCGGGTCATAGGGGTTGTGCACCTGACCGCCCATGGACGAGGAACCCACAAAGCCAAACGCGAACTCGTCCATATTGGCCTTGCCCAGAATCAGCCCCCCGGCCGCACGGATGCCGGCCACGCTAAAGGCATCGTCAGGCGGGCTGGCATTGTCCAGGGCGGTGGCTCCCGCGCTGGTGACCATGCCGGCCGCATCGAAATTGTCCTTGAGCAACACCGGGGCGCAGTGCAGCGGGCCTGTTGGTCCGGAGGCCGCATAGGCGGCGTCCAGGGCGGCGGCATCCTCCAGCGCGGTCGCACTGACGGCGATGACGCTGTTCAGCTCGGGCCCCTGCCGATCATAGGCCGCAATCCGGTCCAGGTATCCCTGGACCAGCTCCACACAGCTCAGCTCGCCTGCCGCCAGAGCCACCTGTACATCGGCGACGGTCGCCTCGACCCACCGGAAGCCAGCAGCCTCGGGTGGCGGCACGGTGGTGGGCCCCGTCGGGGCCGGCGAAGCACCACATCCCAGCAGGCCCAGTGTGGCCAGCAGGGCCGCGAGCAGGCCGGCGCGCATCAGGGTGCCACGCGCTGGAACTGCAGGTCGGTGATTTGCACCGTCCCGGCGGGTGTCAGATCAAAGCGGAGTTCCAGCGTATCCAGGTGGGCGAAATCCAGCGCCGGGAACTCGGTCAGCGGAATGCGTAGATCGGTCAGCACAAGTTTTTCCGAGCCACCGCTATCGAACGCATCCCCAGGTGGTGCGAACAAATCCGTGCTGTATGCACTGGCGTTGAGTCGTGCGCTGCGGCCATCGGTATCGGTGAGCACCACGGCAAAGTCCTGGCCCGCGTCGTTGGCAGGATCGTCCAGCGACAGGCCGACTCGCAGGGACAGCACATGAAAATCGCTGGCATCCAGATCACCCAGCGCGCTGCGGTAGATGGCAGGGGCTGTCCAGTGCAGGCGCAGTTGATCGGCGGTGGTGAACGTGGGGTCGGATGCACCGCAACCGGATCCATCGCGCCCGGTCGTGGTGCAGGCTTCGAAACTGGCAAAGCCCTCCAGCGTGACCGCACCGCCCAACGCGTTCTGGCTCAGTGCGGTGTCGATGGGGGTGGAGTCGATGATCAGCCGGTCCGTTGCAGATGCATAAATGCTCAGGGGATACCGGCCCGCACAGCCCGCGGCTTCGCCACCGGGGCAGAGGGTGTTCGGTACGGCGGCGAGCCCGGTCCAGTAGTCCGCATGCGCTGTTTCCCCACCCACGAATGTCCGGAAGAACGAGGCCATGAAGAAGCTGCCCAGCGCGCGTTGCGCCTCCGGTGTGTCACGTTGGTGTGTGGCGGAATCGGTGCCGCAGTGGCTGTCCGTCGACGTGCCGTGAATCGTCCAGTCGTCTGAGGTCCAGACTGTGTTGAAGTAGTTATGGTTGGCGCCCATGGCCATGATCTGGAAGCGCGGGTGCGTGTCATCGGGTGAGAGCAGCCGGGCGGCGTCATAGGCGAAGGCCCCCATCAGGTTTTCCACGTCACCGTCGCAGTAGGGCAGCAGCGTGGCCCAGGTCACACCCGTCACGTCCAGGGCGTTGTAGTCCGTTGGTGCCAGCGAGAACACGGCCGCCAGGTTGTGGGGTTCATCCTGTGCAGCATTGACGGTGACGGTCTTGTTCACGCCTTCACCACCGCGTGAATGGCCCATCAGGCCCACGCGGTCGAAATCCAGCCGGCCCATCAGGGCGTCAAACCCTTGGCCGCCGTTGCGGTGAATCTCTCGAAATGCATCGAGATGCGTGAGGATTAGCTCGGCACGGGCCAGCGCGCCGGCGTCTCCGGCATTGGGGCTGCCATCGTTATCGTTGATGTCGTTGGTGTCGATCGAGATCACGGCATAGCCGTGGCTGGCCAGGCTTTGCACCAGATAGTCGTACCCCCGGTAGCTGTTGGCGGGCGTGATCACCCCCGCCAGGTCAGGGCAGTTGTCATCTCCGACCGGGAATGGGAGCTGGCCCACCGTGGTTTCGCAGGTCTGGTGGCGACCGTGTTGAAACAGCAAGACCGGAAATGGACCGGTGGCATCGGTGGGGTAGGTGACGTAGCCGTGGACGTCGGTTTCATAACTGTCGCCGGTTTGCTCGTCGGTCACCGTGATGCGGCCGAAGTCGTAGTCGGTTGACGTCAGTGTCAGCGGGCCGGATTCAGCCGGATCGGCGGCGACATCGGCTACGGCGGGCAACTCGGGCCGCGTGACGCCATCGGGTGCAGGGGTGACGGGCGCGCCGTACTCCGATTGACCGCCGCAGGCGGCGAGCAGTGCGGCGACGAGTGGGATGGGCAGCGTGCTGCGGCGCAGGGCTTTGCAGCGGAAACGGGCAAGAGCGAGCATGCAGGTGATCCGTGTAGAGCGGGAAGGCCCGGCGCAAGGCCGGCGCCCCCAAACGGCGCACAATGCATGCCAAGCAGGGCTTGGCGGTTTTGCTTAGAACCGATCTTCGTTTGCGCTCAGCGGCTGCGGCTTGCCGATGCCAAAACCCTGCACATAGTCCACGCCCATGCTGGCCAGGTGCTCGGCAACGTTTCGGTCTTCGACAAACTCCGCCACCGTCTCGACGTTGAAGGCCTGGGCCATGGACACAATGGTTTTGACGATGGCTTGGTTGCTGGCGTCGCCCAGCAGATCGCGGATGAACATGCCATCGATTTTGAGGTAATCGATGGTCAGCTTTTTGAGATAGCCGAAGGAGGACATGCCGCTGCCGAAATCGTCCAGTGCCACGCGGGCACCGCAGGCATGTACCTCGCCGATGAAGGCCGAGGCGACATCAAAGCGACCGATGGCCGAGGATTCGGTGATCTCGAAACACAGTCTGCGTGCCAGCAATGGATTGCGCTGCAGGGTGGCGACGACCTCGTCCAGAAACTCCCGGTTGGCCAGCGATTTGCCCGACAGGTTCACCGAGTACTGGCACTGGCTGGCATCGGCTTGCTGCGACTTGAGAAACGCCAGGGTTTCATGAAAAACCCAGCGATCCAGCTCGTCCGACAAGCCGAAGCGTTCAGCGGCAGGCAGGAACTTGCCTGGCGGAATCACCGTGCCGTCACCGGCCAACATACGCACCAGGATCTCGTAATGTCGCAGCCGATCGGGGCCCACCGATTCGATGGGTTGGGCATACAGGCGAAAACGGCCGTAGCGCAGCGCGTCGTGTAGGCGTGCAACCCAGTCGACCTCACTGTCGCCATCCTCGCCAGCGTTTTGTGTGTGCGGCGACCAGTAATCCAGGAACGGGTCGCCGGATTCACGCGTGCGCTCGCAGGCACGCTCTGCGCGGGCCAGCAGATCATTGGCCGTCAGGTCTGGCCCGAAGCCGGTGACCGCACCCACACTCGCGCCACAGCGGAAGATGTGGTGGTCGACCGAAAACCGATAGCTCCGGATGGTCCGGGCGATCTTGGACATGCTGGCCTTGATCTCGGCATCAGAGCGGTCACGCAGGTAGCAGGCGAAATGGTCGGCGCCGATCCGGCTGATCAGCGCCGTCTCATCCAACGTGTCGCGCAGCACGCTACCGATTTGCTTGAGATAGCGATCACCCGCCTCGTGGCGCGTGGACTCGTTAATGACCTTGAAGTGATCCAGGTTCACGTAGATCACCGAGCAGGTTTCGTCGTCGCCCAGTTCCAGCAAGGTGTCGGCGATTTGACGCTCGAACTCCCAGCGGTTGAGCAGACCGGTGACCGGGTCGATGCGATCGCGTCGATGCAGCTGTCGCTCGGCCTTGCGCAGCCGGGACAAATCCTCGGCAGCGATTAACGTCACCGGGTCGCTTTGCGGCATCTCATGCGTGCGGATCGACAACACCACCGGCAAGGGAGTGCCTTTCTTGCCTCGCAGGTAGGCCTCGTACTGAATCGTTTCGTTGGTTTGCGACCCCTGCGACGAACGCAGGGCCGTGCGCAGATCCTCGGCCGATTCGCAGTCGCACAGCTGGTCAAACGTATAACCGGCAACCTCGGCGAAGCTCACGCCCAACCGGCGCGCCGCGAACAGGCTCATCGAGACGATGCGGCCTTCCGAGTCGAGCAAAAACACCATGCCGGGAAAGTGCTCGTGCAGCAGGCGGTAACGCGCCAGGCTCAGCATCAGCCCTTCTTCGAGTTCGTTGATGCGCTTGCGGCTCCAGATCTCGCCGATCGCGCCCGCCAGGGCCCGGGCCGATTCGACATCACCCGGTTGGTAACGCGCATCGGCACTGCGTTCCACACACACCGCGCCACGCAGTTCACCACGGGCCAGCACGGGCACGATCAGCCAGGCGTCGCCGGTGTCATACCGTGTGCCGTCTTCATCGACTTGCTGCTGCCGGATCAGCGTGGGCTCGCCCTCGCAGAGCGTGTCGATGGCGCGTGAAACCGGGGGGCTGGCCGTGTCGCTGGCCTGCCCATGCAGCATCTCAAACTGCGCGGACATGCCAATGCGCTGCCAGATGCTGACCCGGTCGCAGGCAACCTCGGTTCGGAACGCCTCAATCGCCGCATCCAACCAGGTCTCGGCAGACTCGTAGGCCAGGGTGTGGTGGAAGCGCTCGCTGCTGAGTACCGCCGGGCTATAGGTCGGCGCTTTTTCGATACTGGTCACGGTCCGCAGACGTTCCTTGTCAGGTGCCGAAGCCTTGAGTGTCGAGCCACTCATAGAAAACACGGTTGCCATTTGGTGGAAACTCCAACGGGATCGCAATCGATCCGTACTAGATGGAGTGGATATCGGCCGACCACCGCGCCTCTTGAGCTCCGCTGGTCGGTACTTCGGGGTACATCAGCCGGCGGGCAGGCGATGTGACCGCATCGCGGTCGTCGCGGCGATGGCGCCTAGCCGACCGCCGCGTGGCGCGGGCGCCAGTAGCGCTCCAGCTCCACAACCTCGCGTTCGACCGTGCGTCGGTCTTCGGGGTCGAGCCGGGCAAACTCGCCGCCCATGGCCATTTCGCCGCCACGCCGACGCACACCGCGCACCGTGATCGGGGCATAAAATGCCGAGCCGTGCAGGCCAAACGCCCCGTCGAGCACCCGGCCCGGGTGAAACTCATCGGCCATCTCGCCCCGGACATGCGCGCCGAAACCCTGCGTGGAAATGTCGGTTACACGCACTCGAACCGGGGCGCCGCCCAGCGGGAACAGCGTCGCTCGTATCGGCATCGAACGGGGCACGTTCACGCGGTGCGCTCGGCGGCGTTGGGCATGTTCCACCCATTGCGGGAGAGCGGTGATGAGGCTGCCGTCGTCAACCAGCGAATCGACGTGTGTCGCAAATCGCAGGCCGTAGCCCGCAACACGCGCCTGGGCGTCGAGCAGGCTGCGTGGTTTCAGTTTGGCAAAGCCTCCGGCGGGTGCATCGAACAGCAGTTCGTCCCGCTGGGCGTCCAGTGTCAGCAACAGACTGAGATAGTGCCGCGACGCCTGGGTCAGCGTGACAGGCTGGCGGGATTGCGCCAGCTTGCCGAGCAGCGTGAGCACGTCGGCACGCAGCTCAACCCGCTGCCAAGCCTGCGTGTCGGTGTCGGCCATCTACCGGGCCTCAGGCCTGGCCAAGTGCACGGCCGGCGATGGGCGCGCGGGCGCCTCGCTGGCCATAGGGGCTGTCGTCGCGGCCCGTGCCCAGGGCACGCAGGGCTGCGCCGGTCTGTTCGCGCCGTTGCGCGACCACGGAAAAGGTGCGGCGCATGTCGCGCTGCAAACGGTGCAGGGCCGCTTCGACGCGTTCGCGCTCGCCGGCCGTGTCAGCACTCAGCTCATCCAGCCCGGCCTGATCCAGGGCCTGCACGGCCGTTTCCAGGTCGCGGGCCACGGTGAGCAGGGCATCGGGATCCTGACCCAGTGCCGCTGCTTCCAGTGCCTGAATGTGCTGGCCCAGTTCGGTCTCGAGGTCGGTGAGCTGTTGATCATTCATTAGCTGCGTCCCATCTGCCATTCCATATGGGCCATCTTCGTGGCCACGGATTCGGCGTTGACCTGGTAGGTGCCGGCCGCGATGGCTTCGCGGATGGCAGTGACCTTTTTCACGTCGATGTCGGGTGTTTGCTGAGCCACGTTCACCAATTCGTTGAGATTTGCGCCCTGGCCACTGAGCGTGACCACGTCGGCCTCGCTCACCGCGCCAACCCGGGCATGTCCGGATGCACCGGCTTTGCCCGCCTGCACGCTCTGCGGACTGTTCGTCATCTGGGCGACAACGGACGATTCGATCTTTCCGGTCACGATGTTTCTCCTGCATTCAAAGTCAGATGACTGACGTTATCGACGCGTTTCACGAAAGCTTGAGCGTCTGTTTTTCGACGCCGACGAACGGTCATCGAGCATAAATTGTTGATATTAAAGGTCAATTGACTAGAACCGTGCCATCGGCCTGCGCACGCCCTTCAATCACCCGGCCCGACGAGAGGTTGCGGACCTTCACCAAACCTGAAGGCCCGGCCGCCTGTAAGGCCTCGCCGCGGCTGCGAATCTCCACCCCGGCGCTGCGCGCGACCAAGGTGACGGTCTGGCCCCGGTCCACGACATGGGCGACCTGAAACCACTGCGGCCGAAGAATCGCCCCCGCCGCGATGTGTCGGCGAGCCACCTGACCCACCACCGCAGACAGATCGGTCATGAACCCGCGAGACGCACCGCGTACCGCCTGTTCGACCCGTTCCAGTTGATCGGCTGCAATCACCGTGCCTGCCGCAATCGGTGCGCGCGCCACAATCATGTAACTACGCTGCTGCGTGCGTACCGGCACGAACAGCTTCCAGCCCTGGGTTGCCAGGCAGCGAACCTCCACCGTTGCCGCACCACTGGCCGCATTGCCAATCAGTCGCGTGCCCTGCGGCTCGGTGCCACAGCGGGGGAGCTGTAACCGGGTATCCAGCCCATTGGCAGTGATGGTCGTGCCGCGCGGCAACTCACTGCGCGCGTAACGCTCGGCCGCGGCCTGAATGCGGGCCACGTCCTCGGTGCCTGCCACCGCGGGAGCGGGGGCGAGCACTGCGGTCACCAGGCCGGTCATGGCAAGAAATCGTCTCATGGCACCCCTCAGGCAAGCCGCGTACCACAGAAAAAGTCGGCCTAGGGCAGGGTGCGACGTGGATTTGACGCGCGCGCACGATTCCGACCGCGTCGGTGCTTTGACACCAGTCCCTGCCGAGGCACACCCTCGCCCTCAACAATGCGCACATCGCTGTGGAGAGATAGAAGCACCATGTGGAGAAAATGGGCTGATCGGCTCAAGCGCCGGTACTACGTTTGGTATGAACCGGACGACCCGGCGCCGCAGGCTCAATGCCCTTGTTGTGATTACGTGTCGCTTCCGGCCCGCAATCAATCCCTGATCTGCCCGGTGTGCTTTTGGGAAGATGATGGTCAGGACATCGACGAACTGGATCAGATGTCTGGCCCGAATCACGGCATCAGCTTGCGAGCCGGGCGTCTTAATTTCTCAGCATTCGGCGCCTGCGAGTTGGCGATGAAGCAGCATGTGTTGCCACCCGAAGAGCGGCTTCGGTTCGAGCACCGACCGAGAGAGGTCTAGGGAAGCACGGATCGATTCGCGCCGCCATGGTGCTGCCTGAAAGTCGGCTCCGTGTAATCGGCTCCGTGTAAGCGGTGCGAATCGCTCCGGGGTTCACGACCGCCGGCTCTCGCATTGGGCGGTTCGCGCCCGCTCCCATCGCCTGCTGATTGTCCTCTCAAGATTCCCGTGTCGGGGCCGATGACCACCGCAGATACTCTTGCGGAATGCCTTCGTGTCCAACGGCCTGATCGACTCCATCAATCGCCGGACCCAGCTGGCTGGCTATAACCGGCTGGCCTTGTTGCTGTTCCGCCTGGGTGGCCCTGAGCTGTTCGGCATCAATGTCTTTAAGGTGCAGGAGGTGGTCCAGGCACCGGAGCTGACCTGGGTGCCGGCGGCACATTCGCATGTACGCGGGGTGGCGCCGGTGCGCGGGCGCATGATTCCGGTGTTGGATCTGGCATCGGCGGTGCAGGGCACGCAGCCGGCTGAGGAGCCCCGCTATTTGATTGTGGCGGAGTTCAACCGCCGCGTGCAGGGGTTCTTGGTTCACGGGGTCGAACGCATCGTGAACGTGGATGTCGGCCAGGTGACACCACCGCCAGCCAGCGCTGGTGATGACGGTTATCTGACGGCGGTGACGCGACTGGGTGAGCGTCTGATCCAGATTATTGACGTGGAGAAGGTGCTGGCCGATGTCATCGGCCTGGCCGCCGACCTTGAGGAACTGCCGGAACACGCCAGCGACGCCCGCCGTCGCAAGTGGCGGGTGCTGGTGGCCGACGATTCCAAGGTGGCGCGCATGCAGATTGCACGCACGCTGGAGCAGCTGAATCTGGAGCCCGTCCTGGTAAACGATGGCCGTGAAGCGTTGCGGTTTCTCAGGTCGCAGGCCGAGACCGGGCATGAGGATGACCTGCTCATGGTGATCTCCGATGTGGAGATGCCGGATATGGACGGCTACACGCTGACGACGGAAATTCGTCGCGATCCGCGACTGGAACACCACTATGTGCTGCTCCATACCTCGCTGTCGGGGCTGTTCAACCACAGCATGGTCGAGCATGTCGGGGCCGACCGGTTCGTGCCCAAATTCAACTCTGATGAACTGGCCAAAGGCGTCGTGGAACGCTTGCGGGACAAGGAGTTGGCGCTGTCTGAGGCCGCCATGGCCTAGCCAGCCTGACACGCCCTATCTGCCGCACGGGACGCCTGATCCGGCCGCCCGTGGCACACGGCTTGCCCCACTCTGGCGTACAGATTCCGCCGGAGGCTCGGCATGTCAGCCGGATTCGACAAGCTCTATGGCATTCACTCGCAATCGCTGGCGCTGCAACACCAGCGACTGCAGCAGGTGGCGGCCAACATCGCGAACGCCGATACGCCCAACTACCGGGCGAAAGACATCGATTTCAAAACGGCCTTGCAGCAGGCCGCAGGGGCATCTGATGCCCAGCCGTTGCAGCGCACCCATAACCGACACCTGAACATTGCTGGGGTCGCGGCCCCGGCGACCAGCCAGGCCACCGAGCGTCAGGCCGCCCAGCCCAGCCTGGATGGCAACACCGTGGAACTGCACCGCGAGCAGGCAGCCTTTGCGGATGCCGCTTTGCGTTATCGCGCCTCCCTGCAATTCGCGCAGGGCCGTCTCTCCACGCTGATTACGGCCTTCAAGGGCCAGTAGCCGCTGACGCAGGAGTCCACGCATGTCTGACTTTTCCATTTTCAATATCGCCGGTTCGGCCTTGCAGGCGCAGTCCGTTCGCCTGAACACCGTGGCCAGTAACCTGGCCAATGCCGACACCGTCGCGGGTACGCCGGATGCGGTCTACAAGGCGCGCATGCCGGTATTCGAAACCGAGCTCAATGCAGCCGCCGAGCAGGCGGGCGTGCGGGTGGCGGGCATTGTCCAGAGCACCGAACAACCCGTGCGGCTGCACCAGCCCGGGCATCCGGACGCCGATCCCGATGGCTATGTCTACGCCACCAACGTCAACCCGGTGGAGGAGATGGTCAACATGATTTCGGCCAGTCGCTCGTATCAGACCAGCGCCGAGGTCATGAATACCAGCAAGGACCTCATTCTCAAGACGCTGGAACTGGGTCGCTGAGATGACGGGAATCTCCGATAGCCCCAGCCTGACCAGCCTGCTTGGCGGTGCCACCTCAGCAACGGCTGCGGTGAACAGCGCGGAGCAGAACATGCTCAATCAGGAAGATTTTTTCTCCCTGATGATTGCCCAGTTCCAGAACCAGGACCCGTTCAAGCCAATGGAGTCCGGTGAGTTTCTAGGGCAGATCGCCCAGTTCAGCACGGTCGATGGCATCAACACGCTGAATTCGTCGTTTGGTGACCTGCGCACGCAGATGACCTCCGACCAGACGTTGCAGGCCAGCGGCCTGATCGACCGCAACGTGCTCGTGCCAACCGACAGCATTGACTACGCCGGCCACGGATCGGTGGACGGTCGCGTGGCGGTGCCCACCGGTGCAGACCGGATCACGGTCGAGATTGTCGACGCCCGCGGCCAGACCGTTCGCAGCTTTGTCGCCGAAGGCAGCGCCCTGGGAGAGACCTTCGAGTTCTCCTGGGATGGCATCAGCGCCGATGGCGTTCAGCAGCCGGCGGCCGGTTACACCATTCGTGCACGGGCCGGGCAGGGCCAGTCCGAGCTTGCACTCACCCCTGAACTCGCCGGTCAGGTCAACGCCGTTCGTATGGATGGCAATGGCCTGCTGCTCGAAGTCACCGGTCTCGGTGACGTTCCGTTTTCTTCCGTGACACGCATCGCCTGAGGAGGCATCCATGCCCTTTAACGTCGCACTCAGTGGAATCAATGCCGCCTCCGCGGACCTGAACACCACTGCTCACAATATTTCCAACGCCAACACCACCGGATTCAAGGAATCGCGCACCGAATTTGCCGATGTCTACGCCGCTGGCGCCATGGGCCTGTCTGCCACCGAGCAGGGCTCGGGCGTGCGCGTGGCCGGTGTCACCCAGCAGTTCAGCCAGGGCACGGTGAACTTCACCGAAAACCCGCTGGACCTGGCCATTAATGGCGAGGGGTTCTTCACCGTCTCGGACGGTGGGAGCATGGGCTACACCCGTGCCGGCGCCTTCCAGGTGGACCGTGACGGCTTTGTCGTGAACTCGGCCGGCCAGCAGCTGCAGGTGTTCCCGCCCGTCGGGACCGGTGGTTTCGCCACGGGCGGTCTGACCTCGTTGCAGCTGTCTTCGACGGACAACGCCCCGCAGGCCAGTGGCAACCTGGAGCTGGGCGTGAACCTGCCGGCCGACGCCAGTGTGCCGGCGGTGACCCCGTTGGATCCGGCTGACCCGGACAGCTACAACCACACCACCTCAATGACGGTGTACGACTCCCTGGGTGCGGCGCATACGGCCAGCTTCTTCTATGTTAAGGACGCCGCCGCCAATACCTGGAACGTGCAGGCCTATGTCGACGGTACGGCGGTCGGCGCCGCCCAGACCCTGGCCTACGACAGCAATGGCGCCCTGGTCACACCGGCCAACGGCTCGCTGACGCTGCCGGCGCACCCGGTCACCACCGGCGCGGCCGATCTCAACCTGGCGCTGGATGTCGGCGATACCACCCAGTACGGCGGTCAGTTTGCCGTCAACAACCTGACACAGGATGGCTACACCACGGGGCGTCTCAGCGGCCTGGAAGTGACCTCCGAAGGGGTGGTGCAGGCGCGCTTCACCAACGGCCAGGCCACGCAGCTGGGTCAGTTGGCGATCGCCAACTTCAATAACACCCAGGGCCTGCAGGCACAGGGCGACAACTTCTGGACCGAGAGCTTTACCTCGGGTGAAGCCCGTCTGGGCGTGGCCGGCAGCGGTGATCTGGGACTGGTGCAATCCGGTGCGCTGGAAGCCTCCAACGTCGATCTGACGGCGCAGCTGGTCAACATGATCACGGCGCAGCGCAGCTTCCAGGCCAACGCCCAGATGATCTCGGCCGCCGACACCATCACCCAGACCATCATCAACATCCGTTAATTCGGAGCGAGGCGAGGTTCGTCATGGATAAATCGATCTACACCGCGATGTCTGGCGCCGTGCGCACGCTCACGGCGCAGTCGACCGTGTCGAATAATCTCGCCAACGCCTCGACCGTCGGGTTTCGCGCTGAAATGGCCATGGCCAAGACGGCGCCGCTGGATGGCCCGGGTCTGCCGACCCGGGTCAGTTCCACGTTTGGAGGCGACGCCTTCGACCCCTCGGCCGGCGTGCTCATGTCGACCGACCGTCCGCTGGACGTGGCGGTGCGCGGCAACGGCTGGATTGCGATTCAGGACGCCAACGGCGAGCCGGCCTACACCCGCAACGGCGAGTTACAGGTCGATCCGCTGGGTCAGCTGGTGACCGCACGCGGCGAGCTGGTGCTGGGTGACGGCGGACCGATTGCGATTCCGCCCAACGAGCGGGTGAGCATTGCCGAGGACGGCACCATCGCCATCGTGCCCCAGGGCCAGGGCGGAGCCGTACTGGCCACGGTCGGGCGCATCCGCGTCGACAACATCGATCCCCAGGATTTGCGTCGCGGTGATGACGGCCTGTTCCGGCCCACCGAAGATGCCGAGATCCAGCCCGCTGCCGGTCAATCGCTGGCCGTTGGGGTCCTGGAGTCTTCCAACGTGAATCTGGCCCAGTCGCTGGTCGACATGATCGCGCTGTCCCGCCAGTTCGAATTGCAGGTCAAGGCCATCCAGAGCGCTGACGAAAATGCCCAGGCAGCGGCAGCCGTCATGCGCGTGAACG
This sequence comes from Abyssibacter profundi, assembly GCF_003151135.1. Lineage (NCBI taxonomy): Bacteria > Pseudomonadati > Pseudomonadota > Gammaproteobacteria > Chromatiales > Oceanococcaceae > Abyssibacter > Abyssibacter profundi. Next base: position 45,822 of record NZ_QEQK01000018.1, on the reverse strand, counting down.
GTTAGGAGTAACACAGATGAATTCAGCACTTTGGGTCGCCAAGACCGGGCTTGATGCGCAGCAGTCGCGCATGTCCGTAGTCTCCAACAACCTGGCCAACGTCAACACCACCGGTTTCAAAAAGGGCCGGGCCAGTTTCGAAGACCTGCTGTTCCAGCACGTCAAACAGGTGGGTGCGCCGACCTCGCAGCAAACCGATTCTCCGACCGGCCTGTCGCTGGGGACGGGGGTGAAGGTCGGTGCCACCGAAAAAGAATTCGGCCAAGGCAACCTGCAGCAGACCAGCAACCCGCTGGACGTGGCCATCAACGGGCGCGGCTTCTTCCAGGTGCTGCTGCCGGACGGCACGGCCGCGTATACCCGCGACGGCAGCTTCCAGGTCAGCGCAACCGGTGATCTGGTCACCGCCAATGGTTTCCCCGTCCAGCCCGGCATCAACGTGCCAGATGGCGCGCAAAGCCTGTCCATCGGTCAGGACGGCACGGTGTCCGTGCAGTTCGCTGGCGAGGCCCAGCCGCAGCAGATCGGCTCGCTACAGGTCACCGACTTCGTCAACCCGGCTGGCTTGCAGCCACAGGGGCAGAACCTGTTCACCGAATCCGGTGCCAGCGGCCCGCCGCAGACCGGCACCGCCGGCATTAATGGGCTGGGTTCGCTGGTACAGGGCTCGCTGGAGGCCTCCAACGTCAATGTGGTGGAGGAACTGGTGAACATGATCGAAACCCAACGCGCCTACGAGATGAACTCCAAGGCCATTTCCACCGTGGACCAGATGCTGTCCTACGTGAACAACAACCTGTAATCGCCATGATGCGCCTGCCCTTGTTCGCCGCCGCTATCGCCTTGTTGGGTCTGGCTGGCTGTGCCTCCACACCCAACCCGGCCGATGCCGTGCCACCGGTGCCGCAGCTCACGCCTGCGCAGCCCACGGCCGGTGCGATCTTCGCCCCTGGACAGGGGTTGGCCTTGTTTACCGACCGCCGCGCCACCCAGGTGGGCGACGTGATCACCGTGATTCTGAGCGAGCAGACCAACGCCCAGAAACAGGCCACAGCCAGCACGGGCAAAAACTCCTCCATCGCCATCGGCGCACCCAGCCTGTTCGGCGGGGCGGTGACGGCCAATGGGCTGGAGTTTCTGGCCGCTGAGGTTGATGCCGACCGCAGCTTTGCCGGCAGCGGCAACGCCAGCCAGAGCAATAGCCTGACGGGCTCGCTGTCCGTGGTCGTGACGGAGGCGTTGCCCAACGGCTTGCTGGTGATCATGGGCGAAAAGCGCGTGCGTCTGAATCAGGGCGACGAGATTCTGAAGATCTCCGGTCTGGTCCGGCCCGAGGACATTCAGCCGGACAACACCATCGCCTCCACGCGCGTGGCCAATGCCGCGATTAGCTACAGCGGCAAGGGTGCGCTGGCCGATGCCAATGCCAAGGGCTGGCTGGCCCGCTTCTTCGACAGCAAATGGTGGCCGCTATGAGCCGTGTTCTGTCTCGTTGGATCGTGGCGTTGACCGCGCTGTGCTGCGTCATCCCCTTGGCCCAGGCCGAACGGGTCAAGGATCTGGCCAGCGTGGCCGGTGTGCGTGGCAACCCGCTGGTCGGCTACGGCCTGGTGGTGGGCCTGGATGGCACGGGCGATCAGTCCAGCCAGGCGCCGTTCACCACCCAGACGCTGCGCAACATGTTGACGCAGCTCGGGGTGACGATTCCGCAAAACGTCAACCCGCAGCTCAAGAACGTGGCCGCCGTGGCCATCCATGCCGAACTGCCCCCGTTTGCGAAACCGGGCCAGAAATTGGATATCACCGTGTCGTCCATCGGCAATGCCAAGAGCCTGCGGGGCGGCGCGCTGCTCATGACACCGCTCAAGGGTGCCGATGGCCAGATCTACGCCATCGCCCAGGGCAATCTGGTGGTTGGCGGCTTCGGGGCATCGGGCAACGACGGCTCGCGGATCTCCGTGAACATTCCCAGTGCCGGCCGGATTCCCGGTGGCGCGATGGTGGAGCGTAGCGTGGCCAATGGGTTTGCAACCAAGGCCGAGGTGCTGCTGAACCTACACACCCCCGATTTCACGACGGCGACCCGGCTGGCCGGCAGCGTCAACGATTTGCTCGGTGACCAGACCGCCCGGGCCATGGATGCCGTGACGGTGGCCGTGCGTGCGCCGGCCGATCCGGACATGCGGGTGGCCTTCTTGTCGGTGCTCGAAAATCTGGATGTGGAACCGGGAGACGCGCCCGCCCGCGTCGTGGTCAACAGCCGCACAGGCACCGTGGTCATCGGCAGTCATGTGCGTGTGCATCCGGCCGCCGTCACCCATGGCTCGCTGACCGTGACCATCCGCGAGGACGCCCAGGTCAGCCAGCCGAACCCCTTTGCTGGTGGAGACACCGCCATCGTGCCCGATACCGGCATCGACATTACCGAGGAGCGCAACCGCATGTTCCTGTTTGATTCGGGCGCGACGCTGGAGGCCATCGTGGCCGCCGTCAACCGGGTCGGCGCAGCACCGGGCGATCTGGTGGCGATTCTCGAAGCCTTGAAAACAGCGGGTGCCCTGCGCGCCGAGCTGGTGGTGATCTAGGCCGGTCGTGGAACTGCAATCGCCAACGCTGAACCCGCTGGGCGCCACCGCCAATGGTGGCGTCGAGCGTATGGCGGGCCAGGCCTCGGCGGGGCAGCAGGCGGGCGACGCCAAGGCGCTGCGCGAGGCGGCGCTGCAGTTCGAGGCCTTGTTCACGCAGATGATGCTGCAGTCCATGCGGGCCACGGAGTTTGGTGATGATCTGTCCGGTAACGGTGGCGCCATGTACCGCGACATGATGGATCAGGCCGTGGCCAAGGACATCAGCAAGGCCGGGGGACTAGGGCTGGCAGACCTGATGATCCAGCAGTTCCAGCGTCAGGCCGGGCTGACCAACGAGTCGGCGCCCGTGCGTTTTGATGACATTGCCCGGAGCAGCCTGCCGACCCAGGGGCCGCGTCTGACTGGCGGCTTCGAATCGCCCGAGGATTTTGTCAGCAAGCTGGCGCCGGTGGTTGAGCGGGCGGCCAGCAAGCTGGGCGTGGACCCACGCTTTGTGATGGCCCAGGCTGCACTGGAGACCGGGTGGGGGCAGTCCGTTCCCGTCGATGCCCAGGGTCGGTCCAGCCACAACCTGTTTGGCATCAAGGCCCATGGGGCCGAACAAACCGTCGAGGTGCGCACCCATGAGTACATCGGCGGGCACCGCATCGATCTGACCGATAGCTTCCGGGCCTACGATTCCTATGAGGCTAGCGTGGAGGATTACGTGCAGTTCCTGCAGTCGCAGCCACGCTATGCCGACGCGCTGGCCCAGGCGGGCGACGGTGAGCGCTACGCCGAAGGTCTGCAGCAGGCCGGCTATGCCACCGATCCCCGATACGCCGAAAAGCTCAAGCGAATCGCCAACGGGCCGATGATGGAGTCATGGACTGTCGATACGCCGACGACCGCCTCGCGTCCGCATGCGGGCGATCACCGCCTGCCTGCGGCCAGCGCCGGCGTCTGACCAGGAACACCTGATGACGGATTTATTCAGTATTGGCTCCTCCGCGCTGCTGAGTTATCGGCGGGCGCTGGACACCGTGGGCCATAACGTGGCGAACGTGGATACCCCCGGGTATTCGCGGCAACGCGTGGAATTGTCGACCCGCACCCCAACCCCCAGCGGGCAGGGCGTGTACGGCAACGGGGTCTACGCCAACACCGTGGTGCGCAATGCCAGCGACCTGGTGCAGCAACGCCTGATCGGCGATGCCAGTCAGGTGGGGTATTTCTCGATGCAGACCCAGGTGGCGAATCGACTGGACGGCTTGCTGTCCGACGAAACGCTGTCGGTGGGTAGCGGTTTGGATCAGTTCTTCACGGCGGCTGAAGACCTCGCCGCCGACCCCAGTTCCACGGCCGCCCGACAAAGCCTGCTGGCGGCCGGCCAGGATCTGACCCGGCGTGTGGGCAGTCTGGCCTATCAGTTCGATGCCCTGGAGCGCGATCTGGGTCTGGAAATGAATACGGCGGTTGCCACGGCCAACGACCTCTCGACCGAAATCGCCACACTGAATGAACAGATCACCCTGGCGATGGGCCGCTCTGGTGGTCAGCCACCGAATGATTTGCTCGATACCCGTGATGAACTGGTCCGCAATCTAGCGACGCAGCTGGATATCCGGACCGTGGCCGCAGACAGCGGCGAGCTCAATGTGTTCGCCCAGTCCGGACAGGCGCTGGTGCTCGGCGCCAATGCCTATGCGCTGACCGCCGTTGATGATCCGATGGGGTCGCTGGTACCGCAGCTAGGCGTCGAAACCCAGGGTGGCATCGTTAACATCAGCCGCCAGGTCGGCGGGGGGGAGATCGGCGGCATTCTGGCAACCGCAGATTTGCTCGATGAAACACGCGGGCAGGTGGCGCAGTTGGCACTGGGGGTGTCGGAGCAGTTCAACGCGGTCCACGCCGGGGGTGTCACGCCCTCCGGGCAGGCGGGCGGCCATGTCTTCACCGCGGCCTCAATTGATGTCACCGGGCATGTCGCCAATACTGGGTCGGCGTCCTTTGCCGTCTCGGTCACCGATCCGGGCAACCTGCCGGGCACCGACCCCGAGCTGCGTTACGACGGGACGCAGTGGTTGCGGGTCGATGGCGGCAACGCCGTGCCGCTGAGCGGCACTGGCTCGGTTGCCGACCCTATCCAGCTGGATGGTTTGGAGCTGGTCCTCGGTGGCGCGCCAGCGGCGAATGATCGATTCCGAGTCGGGATGGGTGATGCGCTGGACGACTTCGGCATGGCGCTGCGGGATCCAAGCGGCCTGGCGGCTGCGGGTGCGGTGGTGGTCGAAGTACCCACCGGCAATACCGGGACGCTGGCGCTGGAGCAGTACGCGGTGGAGGACACCACGGCTGCGGGCTACGGCAGCGCTGCAACCCTGTCCTTTCCGGCGGCGAATCAGGTGTCCATCGACGGCGGTCCGGTTGTGGCCTATGACGCCCAGACCGGGGTGTTGGTGAATGGCCTGCGCCTGCAATTCACCGGCACGCCACAGGCGGGTGACCAGGTGCAGCTTCGTGCCACCGGCGCCGGTTCATCCGACAACCGCACGGCCCAGGCGCTGGCCGGGCTGGCCGGCAACAGCTTTTTGGGCGATGGCAGTGAACGTCCCGCCGAAGCCTCGGCCCGTCTGATCAGCACTTTGGGCAACGCGGCGGCGACCGCGGAGGCGGGCTACTCCGGCGCCCTGACCATCCAGTCGGCCGACATGGCAGACCGCGACGCCCAGTCCGGCGTCAATCTTGATGAAGAGGCCGCCAATTTGATGCGTTTTGAGCAGGCCTACCAGGCCGCCGCCCAGGTGATGTCGGTGGCCTCCACCCTGTTCGATACGCTGCTCTCGGCCGTGCGGAGATAAGCCATGCGCATTTCCACTGCAGGTTTTCAGAACCGGACGCTGGATCTAATCCAGCAAAAACAGACGGAACTGGCCCACACCCAGGAGCAGCTGGCCTCGGGCCAGCGCCTGACGCGTAGCGCCGATGATCCGGCCGCTGCGGCGCGTGGTGTGGCGCTGGATTCGGCGCTGGAGCAAGTCACCCGCTATCAGTCGAATATCAGTCGGGTGCGGGAACGCCTGGTCGGTGAGGAAGCCGCGCTCGACGAGGCCACCGAGGTACTCAACTCCGTGCGGCAGCTCGCGGTGCAGGCCGGTGGTTCGGCGGTGGATGCCTCGGCGGCTCAGGCCATTGCCGGTCAGATTCGCAGTCAGCTCGCGGATTTGTACGGTATTGCCAACCGACAGGGTGCCGATGGCCAGGCCTTGTTCGTCGGCACCCGCGCCGTGGAGCAGGCCTTCTCGGCGACAGGTGCCGGCACGACCTATCACGGCGACGCACAGTCGCGCGAAGTGCGCATTGGTCCGGGCCACCGGGTCGCCGATGGTGATACGGGCCGGGCCGTCTTCATGGATATTCCGCGCGGGCCGACCGTGCAGGCGGCCGCCGCTAACACGGGGACGGCGGCTCTGACCCGGCTCAGTGTCGATGCCACCGCCGCGCCGGCCGACCTGCCCTGGACCGTGCAGTTCTCAGGAGGCAACTGGACGGTCACTGGCGACAGCGGGGCAACCCTGGGGACCGGCCCATACAGCAGCGATGAGGCCTTCGTCGTCAACGGTGTGAGCCTGCAATTCGCCAATACGCCGGCCGACGGGGATCAGTTCACCGTTCAGCCTGCCGGCCAGCAGGACGTGTTCAGTCGCCTCGACCAGATCGCAACGGCCCTGGAGGGTTTCGACGGGAGCGCCGGCAGCCGTGCGCAGCTGACAACGACGCTTTATGCCGGTCTCGAGCAAATCGACACCGCCACCGATCATGTCATCGACACCCGCGCCTCGGTGGGTAACCGTCTGCAATCGCTGGATCGGGCTGAATCGTCCCACGAAGGCGTGGCCGTCGAGCTAATGGCGACGCTGTCGGATCTACGGGACGTGGACATCGCCGAGGCGGCCAGCCGTCTATCCCTGCAGATCACTGCGCTGGAAGCGGCGCAGCAAACCCTGGTCCGCGTGCAGGGCCTGTCGCTGTTCAGGCTGCTGTAGCACCGGCGACTGCAACGCCAGTCGTCGTGAGAATGTAGCCACTGGTTCGCTCACGCCGGACCACCCGCTCAAGTGCGATCCGAATCCACCGATAACGGTTAGACAAGACCACAATCGGTAGGATGGAGATGACCCTGAACGTCAGTTACGCGCAGACGGCCAAGTCCGCTGCTCAAGTCGCGGTGGAGGAACTTCGCACACAGCTGGGGTCCGACCCGCTGGACGCGGTCATTTTCTACTGCGACCCCCGTCATGACCTGGATGCGTTGGGGCCGGCGATTAAGGCCGGTTTCGACTGCCCCGTCATTGGCTGCACCGCATCCGGACAGATCGGCCCGAACGGTTTTCTGGCCACCGGCATACTCGCGGCCGGGCTGCGCGGCGGGGATTTACGCATGCGCCCGCATTTAATCTCCCCCTTGTCGGATGAAACGGCCTGCGCTTCGTCCGTTGCCGACACCGTGCAATCGATGGTGGTCCGGTCGGATATGGAATTCAGTTTCGGCCTCTTGCTGGTCGATGGCCTATCCATGCGCGAGGAACAACTGGCCGCCTCGCTTTACCAGGCCTTGGGTAACGTGCCGCTGATCGGCGGGTCGGCCGGAGACAATCTGCAGTTCCGCCAGACACATGTTTATTTCGATGGGCATTTCCAGCAGAACGCAGCCGTTCTGGCGCAGTTCGAGTGCGAAAAACCCTGTGCGTCCTTCAAGTTCCAGCATTTCGTCCCCAGCGAAATCGATCTCGTCATTACCGAGGCCGATCCCGAGCAGCGGCTGATCATCGAGATCGATGGCGAGCCCGCGGCCCAGGCTTATGCCGATGCCATCGGGCTGTCGCCGGACCAGCTCGACGCCAACGTGTTCTCCACCCACCCATTGCTGATGACCATGGGGGGCGACCCCTATGTGCGGTCCATCCAGCAGGCCAACAAAGATGGGTCGCTGACCTGCTACTGCGCGGTGGATGAGGGGCGGGTGATTTCCGTTGGCAAGGCCGTGGATGTCATGAAGACGCTGGAAGAGGCCTTCGACGGCGTGCGCGAGACCGTGCCGGAACCCGCTCTGATCCTGGGTTGTGACTGCATTCTGCGCCGCGTGGAGTTCGAACAGAACGCGATGTTGGATCCGGTCGGCCAGTTCATGGCCAGCCGCAAGGTGTTCGGTTTCTCGACCTACGGGGAGCAGTTCAACGGACTGCACATCAACCAGACCTTCACAGGCATCGCCATCGGAGCCTGACATGCTTAATCAAGCCCATCCCGACCCCTCGACAGCGCGGGCGCCCGCAACGGACGCGATCGACGTGCTGCAGCGCAAGCTGGCTGCCCGTGACAAGACGATTCATGTGCTCAAGCGACGGGTGAAGGAGCGCGACGACTCGCTTGCCACGCCGATGACGACGCTCGAGCAGAACATCGCCCTGGGCAAGGTCGTGGCGATGAAGACGCAGCAGCTCAGCGAAGAACGTCGAGAGCTGCAGGAAGCGCTGGCCGAGTTAGGCCGGACCCAGGCCATGTTGCTCCAGGCGCAGAAAATGGAGTCGATCGGTCAGCTGGCAGCCGGCGTCGCGCATGAAATCAACACGCCAACTCAGTACGTGCGGGATAACGTCGAGTTCGTCAGCAAGGCCCAGCGCATGATTGCCACGCTGGTCGAGGCCGCCTGCACGCTGGCCGACGCGGCCGAACCGCATGAGGCGACGCAGGCGGCCGCAGTGGCGTTCCGCCGTCAGCTAAAGCGATCCAAGTTCGGGTTCCTGCAGGAGCAGGTGCCGGCGGCCCTGGAACAGTCGCTGGACGGGCTGCGACGCATATCGCGCATTGTCGGCGCCATGAAGGAGTTCTCACATCCATCGGCTGGTGAAAAGGAGCAGGTGGATTTGCATGCACTGGCCGAGACCACCGTGACGGTGGCCCGGAATGAGTGGAAGTATGTGGCCAGTCTGACCATCCGCTGCGAAGGCGAGTTGCCTCCGGTGTGTTGTCTGCGTGACGAGATTGCCCAGATGCTGCTGAATCTGGTCGTCAATGCCGCCCATGCCATCAAGGACACGCTCGAGCCGGGCGTCCGGGAATCGGGTCGCATCGAGATCGTGCTCGCTCCGTATGAAGACACGCATGTCGATATTCGTGTGATTGACGATGGCGGCGGCATTCCGGAAGCCGTGCGGGAGAAGGTGTTCGATCCGTTCTTCACCACAAAAGGCGTGGGTGACGGAACCGGGCAGGGGCTGGCGATCGTCTACTCCACTGTGGTCGACAAACATGGCGGGGTGGTCTTTTTCGAAACTGAAGTGGGCACGGGCACCGAGTTTGTCGTTCGCCTGCCGATTGATGGAGGCGATGCGTCATGACGCCCATGCGACTGCTGTTTGTCGATGACGATGCCTGCGTGCTGGGCGGAATCGAGCGCATGTTGTTCATGTGTGATCGAGACTGGGAAACCGAGTTCGCGACCAGTGGGGCCGAAGCGCTGGCACTGCTGGAGGACGAGCCCGTCGATGTGGTGATTAGCGATATGCGCATGCCCATGATGGATGGCGCACAGTTCCTGAGAACGGTGCGTGAGCGCTGGCCGGAGGCCGTTCGCATCATGCTGACTGGCCAGACGGAACAGGAGGCCGCACTGCGCGCCCTGGACGTTGCGCAGCAGTTTCTGTCCAAACCTTGCGAAGGTGCCGTGCTGGTCGAAACCATCGACCGTGCTGTGTCGCTGCAAGCCCTGTTACGCGACGACAGTCTTCGCGCGGCATTGGGACAGGTTGGGCAACTGCCCGCGACGCCGAAGATGTACGCCCGTTTGGCCGGCTTGCTGGAAGACTCCAACGCCAAGGTCACGGACGTGGCGGAGGTTATCGGTTCCGATCCGGCGCTGGCTGCCAAGGTGCTGCAGTTTGCCAATTCTGCGCTGCTGTATGCGGGGGGTGAGGTCAGTGACATCGCCGAGGCGGTCAAGCGCATCGGCTTCGGCATGCTGGCGGTTCTGGTCTTGGCCACCGAGGTTTACGCCCAATTCGACGGGGGGGAGGTCGAATCACTCCGCCAACGTTCCGTGCTCGCATCCAGAATTACAGGCCAGATTTGCAGCGTTTATGCGGCGCGCGAAACCGTGATGACCGCCGCTTTGCTCAGCGACGTGGGCGCGCTGCTCAAGGGCATTGGCCGAACCCCGCTGGGTGAGGATGCCGGTGCATCGCCGACCCATGCCGAAATCGGGGCCTACCTGTTGGGTGCATGGGGGCTGCCGGGGCCGGTCGTCGAGGCCGTCGCCCAGCATCGAACACCCGAACGGCTGGCCAGTGTGCGTTTTGATGCGGTGGGTGTGGTGCATGTGGCGGTGGCGCTCGCCCATGGCGAGGCCGTGAACGAAGCGTTCTTGCAGGCGGCCGGCGTCAAGGCTCACCTGCCGGCTTGGCGGGCCGCCGCCAGCGCCCTGACCGAAGCACAGGCGGCCGCATGAATCCGGCGACAACACTCGGCATGGATGCCGTGCTGCCCACGGATCCTGACGATGAGGATCTGCCCCGCATTCTCTGCGTCGATGATGAGCCCAATCTGCTCGCCGGGTTGGAGCGCACCCTGTTCGGTGAGTTCGACGTCACCACCGCCCCCGGCGGGGCGCAGGGTCTGGCCATCGTCGAAGAAGAGCCGCCGTTCGCCGTGATCGTCTCCGACATGCGCATGCCAGGCATGGATGGCGCCGAGTTCCTCGCGCGGGTGCGTGAGCGCAGCCCGAACAGCACCCGCATACTGCTGACCGGCCAGGCGGATACGGAATCGGCCATCGCGGCAATTAATCATGGCGCCATTTTTCGCTATCTCTGCAAGCCATGTCCCTCCGATGTGCTGATCCCGACCCTTCACGAGGCGGTGGAGCGCCATCGGTCTGCCGTGATCGAGCAAGACATGATGGAAACCACCCTAGCCGGCGTGGTGGATTCAATGACCCAGGTGCTGAGCCTGATTGCACCCTGGGCCTCCATGCGGGCAGCGACCATTCAGACCTGCGTTAAGCAGGCGGCCAGAACCCTGGACTGGCCGAATGCCTGGATTGGCAATATGGCGGCCGCGCTCAGCCACATCGGTTGTGTCAGCGTGCCCTCGGACATCGTGCAGCGCGAGATGGCCGGACGGCCGCTGGATCAGGAAGAACGCGACATCCTGGATTCGCATCCCGAAACGGCTTTCAAGCTGCTGCAGGCGATTCCGCGCCTGGATTCCGTTGCCCAGGTCGTGCGTTACCAGCATCGACCGGCGCCTGAGGATGCTGATCCGGATGTGGTGCTGGGTGCCGAGCTGCTGCGTGCGGCGGGTACCCTGGCCCGAGAATTGGCCAATCAGCAGCCCATGTCCCGCGCCCAGGAGGCTGTCGCCAAGCTGGATCCACCGGTTCGCTATGCGGTGAGTCAGGCGCTGCGGACTGTGAAGCTCCACAGCGGGAATTCCACCCGCAGCGCCCGGGTGAGTGATTTGCTGCCGGGCTGGGTCGTCGCCGAAGACATCAAGACCCGGCAGGGCGGGCTGGTGCTGGGCGAGGGGCGCGAGCTGACGGTCACCGCGATCATGGCCTTACGTAATCTGCTCGCCACCGACGCCATCGAGGAACCTCTGCTGGTCGCTTGCCCCCAAACGGCCAAGCAGTAAGTCGCGCGCGTTCGCGCCGATTGACGTGGCTGGACTAAACTGTCGGGCTTCCCCGAACGTCTCTGCCGTCGTGTCCGACCCCCGTCCCGACAACTCGCGATCCAACTCGCGACCCAGCCCACCCGACAAGCCGCTGGATTCCGATTGCTGCGAAACCGGCTGTGATCCCTGTGTCTGGGACATGTACTCCGATCAGGTCCGGGCGTATGAGCGTGCGCTCAAGGCCTGGGAGGCCCGCCAAGCTGAGGAATCGGCGACAGGCTAGGCCCTGCGCCGGCAAGCTAACCGCCGCCGCTCGCCTGGATGCCGGGTCGCGCTGCAGCGAGCAGCCCCCCAGCCAGCCAGGTCATCGCGATCACGGCTATTCCGGTGAGCACCTGCTCGCTGCGCGATGCGCCGCCGTGGTCATGGTGTTCATGGCTAGCCCCGGCTGACCGGCCCGACCACCAAAGCCAGCCGAGTACGGCGCTGATTGCAAGAAAGACGAGATTCAGCACAAAGCCGTTGTTGAGCTTGAACAGCTCGCGTTGTTGCCGGCCTCCGCCCTGGCTGTCAGGTAGCCAGTCCAGCGCCGCCAGACCGTAGTGCAGCGCCAGCGACACCACGACCAGACCGCAGAGCAGCATGGCCAGGATGTACAAGGCCATCTTCCATCCGTAGTACTGCGCGTTGATACGCAGGACCGGCAGCACCACCAGGTCCGAGAAGATAAAGGCTATGACCCCGGCAAAGCTGACGCCGTGCTCGTGTAGCAGGGCCGCTAGCGGAATATTGCCCATCGAGCCAATAAACGTCGCAAAGGCGGCGATCGGGCCGATCAGTGTCTGGGCCAGCACGGCCCAGAACCCCGGGTCGGTCTGGCTGCCCGCACCGATGAACAGCGTCTTGAACGCGGCATCCGGGACGAACGCGGCGATGATGCCAGCGACGGTGAAGCCGATGAGTACGTCCTTCCAAACCATCTGCCATTCCATGACATAGGACCGACCAATGGCCTGCCAGCCGTCCCGCGAACGCAGGCGCTGCAAGGGGCTGGGTGGCTGATCGTGGGTGTGATCCCCGTCGTCGCCGAGCCGTTCGCGTACGCGGCTCAGCAGCCGATCGGGTCGGGTCATGCGGATGAATAGCCAGGCGAAGCCGATGAGCAGCAGCCCGCCGACATATTCGCCCACCACAAAGTGCCAGCTGAGGAACAGGGCGATGACGATGCCCAGCTCGATCACCAGGTTGGTCGAGGCCAGCAGGAACGCCATGGACGGCGCCAGGCCGGCGCCTTTCTGAAATAGCGCGCGGGTGGTGGACAACGCGGCAAAGCTGCAGGAACTCGATACGAAGCCAAAGGCCGTGCCCAAAGCCATGCTGCGGGGGCCATCATGGCCCATGAGTCGCTGCATTCGGGATCGGGTGACCAGCACCTGGATCAGGCTGCTGATCAGATAGCCCAGCGCGAAGGCCCACAGGGCCATCCAGAAAAATCCCGTGCTGGTCAGGGCCGCCTCGGCCCAGAGGGTGAGAAAACGCTCCATGTCAGCTCCATCGGTCGTCCCCCCGCATCCTTGCGGTGACCGCTGCGCAAACAGTCGGGCCCTGCGAGCCCGCCAATCCGCCCGGCCTGTTCAAGCGACCACGCGCGCGCCGAAGTGTTCCCCAGGCGAGCACGGATTGATGCGCAGCACCCAGAGCGCGCCGGTTGCCGCGCGAGCCCAGACGGAGCAAGTGCCGCTTGGTCATTCCAAGTCAGCGAACGACACGAATGCGTACGGAGATCGCGCCTTGCCTGGCCTGTTCGCGGGCAGCAACTGGGCGGCGCGAATCGATGCGTACTTCTCTAGCTGCCGGATTCCTGCAGGGTGATGTCCGTGTGCGTGCCGTCCTCGACATACGAGGGGCAGCCGCCGACAAAGCGGTTGTAGACCGCCACGACTTCCTGCGGGGTCAGGTCGTAGCCGTCGGCCGAGGCGCCAAAGGTCCAGGTGCCTTCCTGGGTGCCGAAGGCACAGGGCAGCACGCAGGTCAGGGCGTTGTCGTCGAGCGTGATGTTCCGGTTGCGCTGGTCGGCAATGCTGGCCGCGGTGACGGTCTGGCCATCGATGGCAAATCCGGAGAGGGTGATCTCGCCGATGACGCTGCCCGTGTTCGCGCCGGTCGCTTGGTCGATCTGCAGCACCTCGTCGTTGGGCAGGTTGACACAGGCGCCCGCCACACCCTCGTCGTCACCGGTGTCGCAGCCCAGCAGCAACAGTGGGGCGACCAGCGACAGTCGTCGCAGAGCGGTGAGGGGGGAGGTTCTGGAGGCCATAATCGGCACCGGAGGCAGGGTGGGTCGGCAGTGTAGCAACGGCATTTGCGCATCGGCAGCCCATCACCGGCGCGCGTCCATCGCGAGGTCAGCGGCTGCGTGAGTCCCCCGAACGCTAGCGCTGACGCGGCCTGCGCGGCGCAGGCTCGGGCACGAATTATGTACCCGGCAGGACAGGATTCGGCATCAGGAGGCTCGGGCGCGCACAATAGCGGGCAGATTCACCCAGCAAGGACATCGTGTGAGCGCAGTTAAAGCCTATGCCGCCCAGTCGGAAACCTCGGGCGTCGGACCCCATACCATCGAGCGTCGGGCCCTGCGCCCGGATGACGTGGCCATCGAGATTGACTACTGCGGCGTCTGCCACACCGATATCCATTTTGCCGAGAACGACTGGGGAGGCACGATCTACCCGGTGGTGCCGGGGCATGAAATCGTTGGCCGGGTCACGGCGGTTGGCGAGCAGGTCAGCAAGTACCAGGTCGGTGACAAGGTTGGCGTTGGCTGCATCGTCGATTCCTGTCGCACCTGCGATCCATGCCAGCAGGGTCAGGAGCAGTACTGCGACCAGGGCATGGTCAGCACCTACAACGGGATCGACCGCCACGACGAATCCGTGACCTACGGGGGCTACTCGGAAGCCGTGGTCGTGCATCAAGATTTCGTGCTGCGGATTCCGGACAAGTTGGACATGGCGACCGCCGCGCCCATTCTTTGCGCCGGCATTACGACCTACTCACCGCTGCGTCACTTTGGCGTCAAGCCAGGAGATCAGGTCGGCGTCATCGGTATGGGCGGGCTGGGCCACATGGGCGTGAAGTTCGCTAAGGCCATGGGCGCCGAGGTGACGATCTTCACCCGCTCGGAAAGCAAGGTGGCCGAGGCCAAGCGCCAGGGTGCCGACCACGTGGTGATCTCCACCGATCGCGCGCAGATGAAGGCGGCCCGCAATCGCTTCAACTACCTGCTGGACACGATTCCGGTTCAGCATGACCTCAATCCGTACCTGAACTGCCTGAAAGTCGATGGCGTGCAGATCATGGTCGGGTTGCTGGAGCCCGTGGATCCCCCGCTGCAAATCGGTGCACTGGTGCGCAAGCGGCGGGTGCTGGCTGGCTCGCTGATCGGCGGCATTCCCGAAACCCAGGAAGTGCTGGATTTCTGCGCTGAACATGACATTGAGTGCGACGTCGAAATGCTGGATATCCAGAACATCAACGAGGCCTACGCGCGGATGAAAAAGGGCGATGTGAAGTACCGCTTTGTCATCGACATGCAATCACTGAAGAACGCCTGATTCGGCGCTGACAAGGACCATGCAAATGCCCCAGACCCTCGATCAGATTCCGTTCACCCGCATGGACGGCCGTGAGGCCAGGCTGGCGGATTACGCCGGCTCGGTCGTGATGATCGTCAATGTCGCATCCAAGTGCGGGCTTACGCCGCAGTACGAGGCCTTGCAGACGCTCTACCAGGACAAACGGGATCAGGGCCTGATCGTGTTGGCGTTTCCGGCCAACAATTTCGGTGGGCAGGAGCCCGGCTCCAACGACGAGATCAGGGACTTTTGCAGCACCCAGTTTGGTGTCGAGTTCCCGCTGGCGCAGAAGGTCTCCGTCAAAGGTGCCGACATCCACCCGCTGTACGCCGCCTTGATCGATGCGCAGCCCAACGCCACAGCCAATGAACCGAGCGCGCTGAAAGCCAAGCTCGACGAACATGGACTCGGTCCAGAGCGTGCAACCGACGTGATGTGGAACTTCGAAAAATTCCTGGTTGGTCGCAACGGCGACGTGCTTGCACGATTCGCCCCGGATATACCACCCGCCGATGCCCGGGTGCTGGCTGCTATCGAGACGGCGCTGGATGCATAAGCCTCGCGACAGCTGAGAGCCGGTTACCACTGCATTGACACCGCTGTGTTGGGTGTCGGCATAGCCGGCTCGGCCTCAACGTGTCAGCAACAAGCCGGCCAGTAGCACGCTGGGCATGAGCAGCAGAATCAGCGCCCAGATGGCGCCGGCGGTATGGGCCAGGTTGAGGGTCCAGCCCAGTGCGCGAACCCGTTTGGGCACCCAGATGCGCGAATCCCGTTTGCTGAAGTACAGGCCGGGGAAGAGGCGCCCGGTCCAGTTGTCCGGGTTGTGCCACTCCTGTGCGTTGATGTCGTCTTGCGTCATTGCAGTCACCAGAAGGGGGCTGTCACGAGTGTAGCGCCGCCGGCCGCTGGTGCCATGATCTGGGCTGATCGGCCCTCAAGCCGTCCGCGCTCGAGCAATCGACGATGCCTGGTCAGCGCGATGGCCTGATCAGCGCGCCCAGCAGATGCCGCATCGCCCCGAGCTGCGACCCCCAGTAGCCGTGGTACTTCGGTAGCCGGTCCGCGATGTCGGCGACACGACTGTCGTAGAAGCCGTGCATCCGCGGCGGTGGCAACGCTTCGGCATCGTCAAAGTTGCGGCTGGGGATGATCGTCAGCGCCATGGGGCCGGGCAGGTGCAGTTGTTCAATAGCGGGCTGACCACAGCGGCGGCAGCGGCCGCGTTGTACGTTCGGCGGGGGGCGATAGGCCTGGAAATCGATGAGGGTCAGGTCGTTGACGGTCACATGCCGCCGGGCGATCAGGGTGATGTCGGCGTAGGGCGCGTCATTGAATGCCTGGCAGATGCTGCAGTGGCAAAGGGTGCGCAGGATGGGAGGGGCCGAGAGCGTGAAGCGCACGGAACCACAGCCGCAGCCGCCCGAGTGAATGTCCATGGTGATTTCCTTTTAGCGATTCATCCGTCGTGGCGTGACCGGGGCATGCATCAAGCGAGGGGCTTAGCCGGGTTGTCAGAACGGAGGGCCAGGCATTGCCCGATTGACAACACGCCGATTGCAACCATGAGCAGGTAGGACATCGGCTGCATGAACTGGCTGTGGCCCGTGGCGTAAAAACCGCCGTGCAGCACTACGGTCAGCAGGCCGAGCCCGATGAGGTACGCATGCGCCAAGCCGGCGCGGGGCGAGCGGGTGACAATGGCGCAAAGGGCAAGCAGGGCGCTGCCAATCAGCGGCAGGTTGAGCATCAGATTCAACTGATTGCCGCCAGGCAAATGGAATAGCTCCCATTCGTGCCAGTACGCGGCGTCGATCTGGTGGGTGCAGAGCACCGTGAGGTTGCACAGGCTGATCCAATCGAGGCGGTTCATCACGTTGCGGTCCGGTCGAGAGAGTGAGCAGCGTGCTGACTAGGCGTGACCAAGGCAACGACCTCCGAGGTCGTTAACGCGATCTAGCCGCCTGTGGGGCGTAGCAGGGAAGCGCTGATGTGTTCGTGGCGTGAATTACGTTAGCGTTTCCCTTCGGCGTTCAGACCAGAATGGGTGGGTGATGCGAAGGCAGTTAATCGTGGCGTTGGCCATACCGCTCGTGGTGGTATCGGGTTGTTCTCAGCGAGGGATTTACGAGGGCACCACCGCCTGGCGTCTGGAAGATTGCCGAACACTGGACGCGCACGAGCGTGACGCCTGCGAGGCTGATGCGCGTCGCTCGTACGACGAGTACCAGGACCAGCGTGAACAGGCGCTCAAGGACACGAAGTCCTAGCGATTAGCGCGACCAGCGCAGCAGGATTGAGCCCCAGGTCATCCCGCCCCCGACACCCTGCAACATGACGTGCTGACCGGCGGCGATCCGGCCATCGCGTACGGCGGTGTCCAGGGCCAGCGGCACCGAGGCGGCCGAGGTGTTGCCGTGCCGGGCGACGGTGGTGACGACCTTGTCCATGGGTAGCCCGACGCGATCGGCCGTGGCTTTGATGATGCGCATGTTGGCCTGATGGGGGATAAGCCAGTCGAGCACGCTGGCATCAAAGCCGTTGTGGGCCAGCGCCTCCTTTGCGCACTCGCCGAGCACCCGCACGGCCAGCTTGAACACCGCCTGGCCATCCATCTCCAGATAAGGATTGCCGCGGACCTTGCCTTCGGCGATACCACCGGTGACCTGCAGGATGTGCCCGTGGCTACCGTCAGCATGGAGATGGCTGGAGTAAATGCCGGGCTCGTCGCTTTGCTGGATGACCACCGCGCCGGCGCCGTCACCGAACAGCACGCAGGTGCGGCGATCGTTCCAGTCCAATAGGCGTGAGAACACCTCGGCGCCCACGACCAGCGCGCAGCGATGCGCTCCGCTGGCGACCAGCTTGTCCGCCGTGGCCAGCGCGTAGATAAAGCCCGTGCAGACCGCCTGGATGTCGAACGCCGCACCCTGCTTGACCCCCAATTTGGCCTGGAGGATGCAGGCCGTGGACGGAAACACCATGTCTGGCGTGGTCGTCGCGACGATGATCAGGTCGATGTCGTCGGCCGTGACGCCAGCCGATTCCATGGCGCGTTCCGCCGCGCGCCGGGCCAGGTCGCTGGTGGTCTCGTCTTCGGCGGCGACATGCCGGGCCTCGATTCCGGTGCGAGAGACGATCCAGGCGTCACTGGTGTCAATCCGCGATTCGAGTTCGGTGTTGGTGACAATGCGTTCGGGCAGGTCGCTGCCAGTGCCTGCAATGCGCGAGTAGCTCAACGGGATGTCCTACAGTCGAATGTGTTCCCGGAAACGGGACGCCCATGGTGAACGCTCGGGGCGCTGCTGGCTATACACCTGTGCAGCCGCCGATCCGCAACAGCCGGTGGGGCGCGACTAGTTATTGCGCAATTCGATGTAGCGCTCGATGTCGTTGGTGAACTTACGGCGGGTTTCGACCTGTTCTTCCTCCAGCCCGCTCACGCTGCGCAGCCCGGCGACCAGGCTGCTCTCGAACTCGCCGATCTGGCGGTTGAGCCTGTCAGGAACCGGCTTGCCGGCTGCTTGCAGTTTGTCTCGGCGCTCGATGAGTCCGGTCAGCGATTTTTCCGTGTCGGCCACGCTCTTACGCGCCAGCGTCAGGCGCGATTCCAGCAGGCTAAGCCGGTCATCACGCAAGGCCATGAGGTCGGCCACGCTATTGAAAGAGGAAATGAGGTAGCGGTCATAGCGGGCCTGTTCGGCCGCCCGCTCGGCTTCCGCGGCCGCCGCGGCCTCAGCAGCCTGCTGTGCGGCGAGCTCGTCGGCGGTTTTCTCGCGGGCTTTGACGTCCACCACCACGCCACGCTCGTTGATCTCGGCCCGCTCTTTTTTTGCGTACTTCGGCGGGATGCGGTCGCCATAGTGCACCTGGCCATTGTCGTCGACCCAGCGATAAAGCTTGTTCTGGGCCAGCCCGAGCGAGGTGACGGACAGCAGGGTGATCAGGATGAGAGGTCGAATCATGCCAGTGTCTCCGGTCTGGACGATGACGATGCATGCCTGGGTATCGGCTGGATGTCCGGCGACATGAAGCCATTGCGCGCCGATGCCGAGAACAGCCGCTCCCGGGAATAATGGGTGAGCATCAGCTTGCCATCATGCAGGCGTGGCTGGGCGGCCAGAAACGCCTGGGCAGACGGGCAGGGTGGGGTCACGGCCATGAAGTGCGCGACCGCCAGTATCCAGGCGCGTGTCAGCGTGGCGTGGAACTTCTCCTGCGGCAGACCGTGATGCGCCAGATATTGCTGCAGCGCGCCCGCCATGCGCTGGCCGGCGGTGTCGGTGTCCGAGGTACACAGATACACGTAAGCCAGCCGCAAATGTGCCGCGTGATCAAAGGCATTGGTGGGCCAGCGCCCGGATTCGAACGCTTCACGAAAGCGGAGATCGGCCTCGGTGCACCGGTGCGTCATCACGCCAACCCGTCAGCGCTAGCCGGCGCCATACTCGCCCAGATGCCGACGGATGGCGCTCGCGGCATCGGGTTGACTGGCTTCTACGCTGTCGGCCACATCACCGGCGGTAAACAGCGAGCGGACATCAATCTGTTCCTGGTCCGCCAGGCTGGCCAGGGGGGACAGCCCATCCGGCCCGGCTTCCTGCCGGTCCAGCGCAACCACGGCCAGCGTCGGCGTGCCGCCTGCGGCCCGAACCATGTCGATGGCCTGGCGGATCGCCGTGCCGGCGGTTACCACGTCATCGACCAAAGCCACGCGCCCGTCGACCGGTGCACCGACCAGATTTCCGCCCTCACCGTGTGTCTTGGCTTCCTTGCGGTTATACGCATAGGCCACGGAGCGGCCGCGCCGGGCCATGACCACGGCGATGGCCGCAACCAGTGGGATGCCCTTGTAGGCTGGGCCGAACAACACGTCGAACTCAGCGGGCATCAGCAGGTCGGCGTAGGCCTCTGCCGCCTGAAGCAGGGCGTCGCCGTCATCCAGCGCACCGAAATTGAAGAAATACGGGCTGGGGCGACCGGACTTGAGCGTAAAGTCGCCCAGGCGTAGGGCGCCGCGCTCCAGCGCGGTCTGGATCAGGGTTTCGGCAGCAGGGGTCATGCGGATGTCGTGGCCGGAGCGGGTTCGAGCTTCTATGATACCGGCCCTGATTCCATGCCGCCGCCAGGAATCGATCGCTTCTCTGGCCGGTAGCATCCCAACCGATCGATTGCATGCGCATTATTTCGTTGAATGCCAACGGCATCCGTGCCGCGGCCCGCAAGGGATTCTTTGACTGGTTGCCGAAACAGGATGCCGACGTGCTGTGCATCCAGGAAACCAAGGCCAAGATCAACCAGCTGGATGAAAGCTTCTTTCCACCGGGCTGGCATGCGTATTACTGCGATGCCAACAAGCCTGGGTACAGCGGTGTGGCGATCTACGCGCGCCAGCAGCCAGACACGGTGCACTGGGGTTTTGGCTTCGAGGAATTCGATGCCGAGGGTCGCGCGATTGAGGCTCGCTTCGGCAACCTGTCTGTCGTCTCGCTGTATCTGCCCAGCGGCTCTTCGGGCGACCATCGCCAGGCATCCAAGTGGCGCTTTCTCGATTTGTACCTGCCGCGACTGCGCGAAATGATGACCGATGGTCGCGACTACGTGTTGTGCGGTGACTGGAATATCGCGCACAAGAACATCGACCTGAAGAACTGGAAATCGAATCAGAAAAACTCCGGTTTCCTGCCGGAGGAGCGGGCCTGGCTAGACACGCTGTTCGACGAGGTAGGCTGGGTCGATGCATTCCGTGTCGTGAATCAGGAGCCGGACCAGTACACCTGGTGGTCTAATCGGGGGCAGGCCTGGGCCAAGAACGTGGGCTGGCGGATCGACTACCAAATGGTCACGCCCAGCCTGAAGCATCGGATCCAGTCGACAGCGATTTACCGTGACGAGCGGTTTTCTGACCACGCACCGCTGACCATCGACTACGACGGTCCTCTGGGGTGAATGACAACACCGACACCCGGCGGGGCTGGCTGGCTGCGCTGACCGTTTACCGGCACCCGCGGGTGATCGGCATGGCCTTTCTGGGGTTTTCCGCGGGCCTGCCATTTTTATTGGTGTTCTCGACCCTCTCGGCTTGGTTGCGCGACGAGGGCGTGAGCCGGACGGCCATCGGTTTTTTCTCCTGGGTCGGCATCACCTATTCCATCAAGGTGTTCTGGGCGCCGATTGTTGATCGTCTGCCATTGCCGCTGTTGACCCGCCGCCTGGGGCAGCGCCGCGGCTGGATGCTGTTGGCGCAGCTCGGAATTGCCACGGGCCTGGTAGGCATGTCGCTGATCGACCCGCAAACCTCGCTGGTCGCCGTGGCCTGGCTGGCCTTGCTGGTGGCATTCTCTTCGGCAACCCAGGACATCTCCATCGATGCCTACCGGATCGAGGCCGTCCAGCAAACGCTGCAGGCCGCGATGGCAGCGACCTACATCTTCGGTTACCGCGTGGCCTTGTTGGTGGCCGGCGCGGGCGCTTTCTACGTCGCCGATTTCGGCTCCTGGACGCTGGCCTACCAGGTCATGGCGGCCTGCGTGGGCATAGGCATGGTCACCACGCTTTGCATTGCAGAGCCCATTCGCCGGGTGGACCGGGTGACGGAGATTCTCGAAGACCGCATGGCCGGCGCGATGTTGGGCGACCGCGCACCGTCGCGGCTACGCCATGCCACGGCCTGGTTCGCCGGCGCCGTGGTCGGGCCGTTCGTGGACTTTTTCCGACGCAACGGCTGGGTGGCGCTGACCATTTTGCTGCTGGTTGCGATCTACCGTGTCTCCGACATCACCATGGGTGTGATGGCCAATCCGTTTTACCTGGACCTGGGCTTTAGCAAGTCAGAAATCGCCAGCGTGACCAAGGTGTTCGGCTTTTTCATGACCATTGCCGGCTCCTTTATCGGAGGTGTGTTGGTGGCGCGCTACGGCCTCGGTGGGCCGCTGGTGGCCGGCGCCGCCCTGGTGGCAGCGACGAATCTGCTGTTTGCGCTGCTGGCCGGCATCGGGCCAGACCTGCAGTGGCTGACGCTGGTGATCTCGGCGGACAATCTGGCGGGTGGGCTGTCGAATGTGGTCTTCATCGCCTGGTTATCCAGCCTGACCAGTCAGGCCTATACCGCCACGCAGTACGCGCTGTTTTCGTCGCTGATGACGCTGCCGGGCAAGGTGGTCGGTGGCTTTTCGGGCATTGTCGTGGATGCCTCGGGCTATGCCCCGTTCTTCCTGTATGCGGCGGCCATCGGGCTGCCGGCCATTCTGCTGTCCATTTACATGTGGTGGCGCAGCCGCCGGCTGCCGCCTAGCGAGCCGGTCACATCATGAGACGTTTGTGCCGACTGGCAGAACTGCCGGATCCGGGTAGTGCCCGGTTCGAGCTGCCCGACCATCCCTACGGCTACTCGCTGTGCCTGGTGCGGCGTGATGGGCAGGTCTACGGGTATCTTAATAGCTGCCCGCATACCGATTCGCCGATGGACTGGTCGCCGGGGCAGTTCCTGGCGGGCGACGGCCGGCATATCCAGTGCGCCCTGCATGGCGCGCTGTTCGAGATCGAAAGCGGCCGCTGTGTGGCCGGGCCTTGCCGGGGCGACCGGCTCACATCCGTGACCGTTTATGTCGACGGTGGCGTGGTCTACCTGGGCGAAGACTTCGAATAACAAGACCGACTCAGCGGGGGAGATGCGATGAGCGAGAACACCTACAGCAGTTACCTGCACCTGGACACGCTGCTGTCCGCGCAGGACTGCGCCACCGATGCCGACAGCGAGCTGCTGTTCCTGACCATTCACCAGGCCAAGGAACTGTGGTTCAAGTTGATGATCCACGAGCTGGAAGGGGCGCGACGGGCCCTATACGCCGGGGATGAGCTGCGCGCCTACAAGATTCTGTCGCGTGTGCACCAGATCCAGCTGGTCCAGATTCGTACCTGGGATGTCCTGTCCACACTGTCGCCAACCGAGTTTCAGGTCTTCCGCGAGAGCGTCGGGCGCGACGGGGCCTCGGGCTTCCAGTCCATCCAGAATCGTGAGATCGAATTCCTGCTTGGTGAGAAGCGCCGAATTCGCAGTTTTGATACCGGAGAGTCCGTGCGGCAGGTCGATGTCATCGCCATGCATAAGGACCCGGTCGTGCAGGAGCGGTTAACCCGTCGTTGCGCCGAACCCAGCATCTACGATGCGACACTCAATTTGCTGGCACAGCGCTTTCCGGACGCCGGCATCGAGCCGAGGCCGGCACAGGGGCGGGACTACACGGATTCCATGGCAGACGATCCCCGGGTCTTTGCGGTTTGGAAACGCATTTATGATGACCAGGACGCGCATATGTCGCTGTTTCAGCTGGGCGAGCGGCTGATCGATCTGGAGGATGCCTTCCGTCGCTGGCGCTTCCGGCATCTGACAACCGTGGCCCGGGTCATCGGTCGGTCCACCGGCACCGGTGGCTCGGCCGGCCTGCGTTATCTGCAGCAAACCGCCATCGAAGGCATGGAGGATTTTCTCTATCCGGAGCTTTGGCAGGTGCGCAATGCCATCTTTGAAGGCCAGTGACCGTACTGCCCGCAAAGGGGCGGTAACAAGCGTCAATGAAACATGACATCAGATCATGTAAGTTTCATTCAGGATTAGTAACAGTCGCATGCATTCGCATGGATGGAGGCAAGACACAGCATGAGTACCACCCACGTTGATGTGCTCGTCATCGGCGCCGGTCTGTCCGGTGTTGGCATGGCCTGCCATATCGCCCGGCAATGTTCCGGGCTGAGCTATGCATTGGTCGAGCGGCGCGAGCGCCTGGGCGGCACCTGGGACTTGTTCCGGTACCCAGGCATCCGTTCGGATTCCGACATGTTCAGCTTCGGGTACAAGTTCCGCCCCTGGCATGCGCTCAAGGTGTTGGCCGATGGCCCGTCCATTCGCCAGTACATCGGTGAGACTGCGCGGGAATATGGGGTGGATGATCACATCCACTACGGGCTGCAAACCCGTTCGGCCAACTGGGATAGTGCTGCGCGTCGCTGGACGGTGGAATCGGTGAACGAGGCCACCGGCGAGACGCAAACCTTCGTCTGCCGCGTGTTGTTGCCCTGCACCGGTTACTACAGCTACGACCAGGGTTACATGCCGGACTTCCCCGGCGCCGATCAGTTCAAGGGTGAGTTGTTCCACCCGCAGCACTGGCCCGAGGACCTGGACTACAGCGGCAAGCGGGTGGTGGTGATCGGCAGCGGTGCCACGTCGGTGACGCTGGTGCCGTCGATGGCCGGGAAGGCGGCGCATGTGACCATGCTGCAGCGCTCGCCCAGCTACATTTTCAGCGTGCCAGGGTTTGATGCGCTCTCCGAGCGTCTGGGCAAGCTACTGCCCGACTCGCTGGTCTATGGCATGGCGCGCAAGCGCAACATCGTGGTCCAGCGCTGGATGTACAAGGCGGCCAAGCGCTGGCCGAATGCCACGCGCAAGCTCCTGTTGTCGGGCGTCAAGCGTCAGCTGGGTGAGAACGCCGACATGTCGCACTTCGAGCCCAGCTATAACCCCTGGGACGAGCGCCTATGCGCCGTGCCGGATGGCGATTTGTTCGCGGCGATTCGCAAGGGCGATGCCTCCATCGTCACCGACCATATCGATCACTTCACCGAGACGGGCATCAAGCTGAAGTCCGGCCGCGAGCTGGAGGCCGACATCATCATCTCCGCCACCGGTCTGCAGCTGCAGATGCTCGGGGGCATGGATCTGAGCATCGACGGCGAGCCGCAACAGGCCAGCAGTCGCATGACCTACAAGGGCGTGCTGCTCGAGGATGTACCGAACTTCGGTTACGTGTTCGGCTACATCAACGCCCCATGGACGCTCAAGGCGGATCTGGCCTCGGAGTACATGTGCCGGCTGCTCAATCATATGGACCGCAAGGGCTATGACGTCTTCATCCCGCACGACGATGAGGGCGTGAAGGTCGAGGACGAATCCATCATGGACGAGTTGGCCTCCGGCTATGTGCGGCGCGGTGCGCCGAACCTGCCGCGTCAGGGCCGCAAGCTACCGTGGCGCGTCTTGCATAACTTCGAACGCGATCAGCGGATGTTGCTGAAGGAGCCGCTGGAAGACGGTGTGCTGCAGTTCGAGGCGGCGTCCGCGGACCAGCCCAACCAGGCTGCAGCGGCCTGAGTCTGAGGTCGCTTCGTTGAACTGCAACAGGCCGCCTTCGGGCGGCCTGTTGCGTTGGTTAGTCCTTCCAGAACTGGCGTCGGAACTGGGTCGGTGATTCCCCCGTCCAGCGTTTAAACGCGTGGATGAAACTCCCGGCATCGGCATAGCCCAGGCGGCCGGCAATCTCGTCCAGCTTCAGGCCGGCCTTGGTCAGCAGCTCGATGGCCAGCGCCTTGCGGACCTCGTCGGCCAGGGCGCGAAAGCAGGTGTCCTCGGCCTGCAGATGTCGGCGCAGGCTGCGCTCCGACAGGTGTAGCTCCTCGGCGACCCTTACAAGGCTGGGCATGCGGTGCGGCGTACGCAGCAGGCGGTCGCGGACCTGGGCTGCCAAGCCGTTGCGCTGTCGCTGGCGGTCGAGCAGTCGTCGGCAGTGGTCTTCGCACGCCCGGGCGATGAGCGCATCGCCACGCGGCAGGGCCTGATCCAGAAACCCATCCATGAAGGTAATGCGATGTCGGGGCTGTCCGAATCGGGGACGCTGCCCGCAAAGCGCCTCGTAGGCCGTGGTGTCCTGCGGACTCGCCAGTGCGAGGTCGATGCGCTGAAACGGTCGAGCGCCTGGCATGACTTCGGTGAGCGCATTGACCATCGCCGCGAAATCCCGCTGCAGCATGAATGGGCGCACGGGTGCCGGAATGGCCTGATCATCCAGGGTGACGCTGGCCGTGCCCTGGTCCAGCGCCAGCTTGAAGCGGACGAAGGCAAAGCTGAGGTCCAGGTAGCGCAGGGCGATGTCCGCCAGCGCTCGGGGCGTCGGGGCGGTGGCCAGGGCAAATCCCCAAACGCCGTAGATGCCGAGGTGGTAGCGCTTGCCCGCTTCGAGCCCCAGGGTCGGGTGGTCGGGTAGGGCCTCGACCAGATTGGTGGCCACCTGGAGTTCCTGTGCTGGGTCAATGAGTCGGTGGGCATCGGCCAGATCGTCGCTGCTCAGACCGGTGTGTTGCAGGCAGGTGCGGCCATCGACTCCGTAATCCTGGGCCAGTCGCACCAGCAGCTGCACGCTGACAATGCTGCGGCTGGCGGCCGCATCGCCGACCGCGGTGTCCCCGACGGGCCTGTCACTGCTGGCCGTCATTCGGTTTGTTGTCTCCTTGAGCGACTGGGCTGGCTCATCACCCTTTTGCGCCAATTTAGCGCGAATCAGGTCAGTGCGTGATCGCCGGGCGGGTGGTCAGCCAGGCGGCGGTTGGCGGCGCTCACCCTCATCGCGCAGGGAGAAGGGTGTGAATCGCGTGCTGGTGTCGTAGGTGTCGATGCCTTCCTTGCGCTTCAGCCAGCCGATGACGGCGTAGGTCACCGGGGTGAGCAGCACCTCAACGCCGACCTTGAACAGAAAGTTGAACAGCATGACCAGCAACAAGGTGTCCGAAGCCCACAGGCCGTAGAACGCCAGCGGATAGAAAATCAGCGAATCAATGCCCTGGCCCAGCACGGTCGACCCGATGGTGCGCGTCCACAGCCAGCGTCCACCCGTCCAGATTTTCATTCGAGCCAGGACGTAGGAGTTGACGAAATCCCCGACCCAGTAGGCGATGATGCTCGCCAGCACGATGCGTCCGGTGGTGCCGAAGGCGACTTCCAGCGCGGGCTGCAGGGTCTGGTTGTACGCGGTGTCAGCCGTGGGCATGTGGATGACCACCCAGGCCATGACGCTGGCGAAGATCAGCGCCGCGAACCCGGCCCAGATGGCACGCCGTGCCCGAGCATAGCCGTAGACTTCGGTCAGGATGTCGCCAAAGATGTAGCTAATCGGGAAGAACAGATTGCCGGCGCCAAAGCTCACCAGGCCAATGACGGGCAGCGTCACGGCGCAGACCTTGGCGGGGCCGATGAGATTGGAGCAGAGCAGCACGGCGACCATGCCCACCAGGCAGAAGTCGTAATAGCGAAATGCCCTCGGCGGCGTTTGGGGTCCGGACATGCTGAGGTCCTGCGGTGCCAGTGCTCAGCCTGCGCTGCAAGCATCGGGCCGTCTACTGTTGTCAGCCGAGAGTCGAGAGTCGAGACTCGATGGCCGAAAACGGCGAGAAGCGGTCTGAGCCCGGCGCTAGACTGCCGTCATGGAGCTGCACCCCGACATTTGCTATGCCGCGCTAAGCGCCCGGGACCGGCGCTTCGATGGGGTGTTTTATGTGGGGGTATCGACCACCGGCATCTTCTGCCGGCCGGTTTGCACGGCGCGGCTGCCGCGACAGGACCGCTGTACGTTTTACTCGAACGCGGCGGCGGCCGAAGCCGCGGGCTTTCGACCCTGTCTGCGTTGTCGGCCTGAGTTGGCGCCTGGGACAGCGCGCGTGGATGCGGTATCGCGCGTCGCCCGTATGGCTTTCGATCGCATCGAAGCCGGCGAGTTGACGGACCGCAGTCTCAGCGATCTGGCGGCAGATCTGGGCGTGAGTGCCCGTCAGCTGCGTCGTGTGGTGGAGCAAACCTATGGGGTCACGCCGGTACAGCTCGCACAAACGCGCCGCTTGCTGTTGGCCAAGCAGTTGATAGCCGACACGCAGCTATCGATGGCGGATATCGCGTTCGCGGCCGGATTTTCCAGCGTGCGGCGATTCAACCACCTGTTTCGCGACCGTTATGGCTTGCAGCCCAGCGCCATGCGGCGCGGACGGCGCCAGTCGGATCAGCAGGGCCTCGAACTCCGATTGGGCTATCGCCCACCGTTGGACTGGGCAGGGCTGTCCGGTTTTCTGGCCAGCCGAGGGGCACCGGCCGTGGAGCAAGTGGCCGACGGCGAGTACCGCCGCACGGTGCGGTTGGATGAGCGCGTGGGATGGCTGGCGGCAAGACCGGCCAAGGGGCAGCGGCCTGAACTGCTGCTGCGTGTGTCCGAGTCGCTGGTGCCCGCGCTAACCCCGCTGTTGGCCCGCGCCAGACAGCTGTTCGATCTGGACGCCGACCCGGCGCCAATTGACGCACAGCTGCGTGACGACCCGCTGCTCGGCCCCTGTGTGGCTTCGGCGCCCGGCCTGCGAATTCCTGGCGGGCTGTCCGGGTTTGAGGTCGCGCTGCGGGCGATCCTCGGGCAGCAAATCTCTGTTCGCGCCGCGACCACCCTCTACGGCCGTTTCGCCGAGCGCTTCGGGACGATTATCGAGACCCCCTGGCCGACCCTGGAGCGAACGCCGCCTGCGGCAGAGACAGTTGCCGAAGCTTCTTTGCAGTCGCTAATTGACCTGGGGCTGCCCGCCCGGCGGGCACAGACGATTCAGCAGGTCGCGCAGGCGGTCTCGCAAGGTCAGTTGCGATTGGATCCCAGCGCGGCCGCCCAGGAGACGATGGACGCCCTGCAAGCCATACCCGGTATCGGTCCCTGGACCGTGCAGTATCTGGCGATGCGCGTGCTCGGTCAGCCGGACGCATGGCCGGCGTCTGATCTGGGTCTGATGAAAGCGGCTGGATGTTCCACACCCAAGGCGTTGGAGCAGCAGGCCGAGGTCTGGCGGCCCTGGCGCAGCTACGCCGCCATGCACTTGTGGCAATCACTGACGAGGACACCATGATTCAGTCCGCACAATGCGACTAC
The DNA here is from genome assembly GCF_003151135.1 of Abyssibacter profundi. Lineage (NCBI taxonomy): Bacteria > Pseudomonadati > Pseudomonadota > Gammaproteobacteria > Chromatiales > Oceanococcaceae > Abyssibacter > Abyssibacter profundi. The sequence goes on along the minus strand of NZ_QEQK01000018.1, from coordinate 17,220 downwards.
GACAGCCCTTTGGGCCGCCTGCGCCTGGTGAGCAATGGCCGCGCGCTGATCGAGCTTCGGATGGATGCCGAGGGCCTGCCGCCTGTTGCTACCCGACGAAGCGACGCCGTGCTCGATCAGGCCGTGCAACAGCTCGATGCGTACTTTGCTGGGGTCGGGGAGGGCTTTACGGTGCCCGTGGCGGCGCCAGGGACGGACTTTCAGCGACGCGTCTGGACAGCTTTGCAGCAGATCGACTACGGGCAAACCTGTAGCTACGGCAGGCTGGCCGCCCAGCTCGGCCGGCCCACCGCCTCGCGCGCGGTCGGGATGGCCAATGGTCGCAATCCGATTGCGATTATCGTGCCCTGTCATCGTGTGATCGGTGCTGATGGCCGTCTGACGGGCTACGCCGGTGGCCTGGACCGCAAGCGCTGGCTGCTCCGGCACGAGGGTGTGCCTGTCGCCTAGCCCCCTCCGCGGGCCTGCCTGGCCGCTGCAGTCCATGACTTGGCCGGATCGGGCATTTCGGCCGGGCTGACCCCGGCGTATCCTGCTGGTGATCAATCCCGCATAGACGGGTGACATGCGGTGACGTGACGCTTCTTGCGCACCGAACCAGGAGGAGACCGATGACGATCCGATGCGAACGTCTGGCTGCGTGGTGTACGACCGTGGCCCTGGCTTGCGGGCTGGCCGCCTGTGCCGGCGACTACTCGGGCGAGACCGAGCCCATGCCACCGGCTGCCGGGGGTGGGGAGTCCGGCGGTGACCATTTCGCCGCGCAGGTCCAGCCCAGACTCGACTATTGCCGAACCTGCCATGTCCCGGGCGGTGTGGCAGATACCGATGAAGGCCGACGACTGCTATTGGCGCCCGGCGGTGCCGGAGACCGGGATCGCATCCATGCGGCCTGGGTGGCCATGGGCGAAGGGGTGGAGGGGCATCCGCTGCTCACCGAGCCTGGCGACCCGGCCGAGCCCCACAGCGGCGGCAAACCCTGGCCGGCCGGCAGTGCCGGCCATGTGGCCATGCGAACCCTGCTGGATTGCTTTGAGGCGGGCACCGATTGCATCAGCACGGGCGAGCCAACGCCGCATGAATCCCTGCCGCTGCTGGGGAGCAAGCGGGCGGCCCACGTGTGGGAAGAGTTCTGTGCGGATCAGCCGGACGACGCCGTCCTTCCACCGGATCCACGATCGCAAATTGTGGCCGGCGCCAATGCTGGCCGTGCCGTGTTCTTCAATGCTTACTGGGAGGACTGCCACGTCAATGCGCCGGCCTCTGAGCAAGCCCCAACCACCTGCGGCCAGTACCGCAGCCGGCGCGACCGCGGGTATCACTTCCTGACGGAAGAACTCCCCATGCCGGCGATGTCCGCCGCCGAGTTCAACAACAGCTGGCAGGCCTGGGGGCTGGATGCTCGCCCCGATGATTTCGATGCGCTTTACGCACTGCGCTACGGTCTCAACCCGGCCCCATTCGATAACCCTTACCCACTGCCAGGCGAGGACCCCAACGCGACGGGCGGCGGCTCGGGTCAACTGCCATTGGGCTTGCGGCAATTGAAAGATGACACCGGCAATTGGACTGGCGAGATCGGTACGGCGGCCTGTTTCCTCTGCCACGGGGGTGAGTTGGGCTCGCCCGATGCCGAGGGCGCCTCACTGGGCCTCGCCAGTCTGGGGCTGGGCAACAACAACTACGACCCCATCATGATTGGCCGTGACGGCATGCCTTGGGCGCAGGCCGAGTATGTGGCGGATGTGCTACCGCCGCTGGATGTGAACACGTTGTTCAATATCGGCATCAAGCAACGGGGGCAGAACAATGCCGTCGGGGCGTTCGAGTTTCTGAATACGGTGCTGGACCTCGACAGCCTGGGCCTGAACCCCGACCCCCTCAAATTCGTGACGCCATACGGCGTGCAGGGCGTCGTCGATACCTCGCATCCACTGGCACATACGCAGGACACCCCCCCGTGGTGGAACATGAGCGTGCGGCCTCGCAAGTTCTTTGACGCCGGCGTGTCCAACGACTCCACGCGCATCATTATGGCGGCGGGGCCGGGCGAGTTCGGCGAACTGTTCTCCCAATCCGGGGAGCCCTACCGGACTCGCATCGAAGCCTGGGATCAGGACCTCGAGGCATTCTTTCTGTCGCGTCAGTCGCCGCCCTGGCCGGGTGAGATCAATGTCGCCCTGGCCGAGCAGGGCGCCGTGCTGTTCCACGCCAAGGACCTGTGGGCCGAGCCGGGCAATGCCGAAGCGCCGGCACCCCTGGGGGGTAATGGCTCCTGTGCATCTTGTCATGGGGCGTATTCGCCACGTTTTGTGCACGACCCCGCCTATCTCGAAACGCCGGACTGGGAAGGCATGGCCGCGCATATTTCCCCCCTGGACGTCATCGGTACCGACCCGGCGCGTTCTGACATGCTGACCGACAGCTTGCGTGTTGGTTGGGACACGACATTCTGGGGTTACCCGGAGGGTGTGCCCGGCTACGTGGCACCCGAAGACAAGGATCCGCTCACCGAGGCCGGCGATGATTTATTGCCTGATCGCCCCGTCGGCGTCTGTGGTTGGGAGAAGGGCGTCATCGGCTATCAGGCACCGCCCCTGTACGGCGTCTGGGCCACGGCTCCTTACTTCCACAATGGGTCGGTTCCGACCCTGGAGCAGGTGCTCGATTCAACGCAGCGACCGGCGATCTGGCAGCGTCAGCTTCAGCAGCGCGGACCCGTCATCGGCTTCGATCAGTCGCCGGAGCGTGCCTACGACTTCGATGCCGTGGGTTGGAAACACGCAGTACTCGGTTGTTCGGACATGCCGGGGTCGCTGCTGCACAACTGTGGACCGGTCGGCGATGAAGGGCCGTCGATGACCCAGCTGCTCCAGAATCTGCTCAACAGCACGGTCAGCTGGGCGGGATTGTTGAATATTCCCGACCCCACGCCCGGCGCCATCGACAAGCGTCTGGTCTACGACACGCGCATTCTCGGCAACGGACAACAGGGGCACCACTTTACGGACGTGCTCACCCCCGCCGAGCGCGCCGCGATTATCGAGTACCTCAAGACGCTTTAGTGGCCAGGCTGCCGGCCACCTGCCTGAGCCCGCGGGTGGCCGGTCGCGGGCGCCACTCCACGAAGCTGACATATAAAGCTGCCATGCTTGGCGGCCCAATTCTGTCCGGACCCCAGCATGGCCCCGCCTCTGAATCGTCGTGAGTTTCTACAAACCGTCGCCGTCTCCTCCGCAGCAGTGGGTGCGGGCGCGGTGTCTGGTGCGGCCAGCGCGCAATCCGAGCCCCAGTTCTCCCGCCAGCTGCCCGGCGGCGATTGGCACTACCCGGCCCAGGCTGACCTCATCCCGTTTGGGCATGCCGTGGCCTCGGGCGACCCGCTGGCGGACCGGGTGATTCTGTGGACGCGGATCACCATTCCTGATGCGCGAGGCTGGGATGTCACCGAGGTGCCGGATCCACAGGGTTTTTCCAGTGTGGCCGTGGGCTGGATCATCGCGACAGACCCGGAGCTGACACAGATCGTGAACAGCGGGCAGGTGATGACCGATGCGTCGCGGGACTTCACGGTCAAGGTGGATGCCGATGGTCTGCAGCCGGCCACGACGTATTGGTACGCGTTCACCGCCCTGGGCTATCGGTCTCCCATCGGCCGCACGCGAACCGCACCGGCGGTCGGGCAGGGCATCACCGAACTGACCATCGGCCATGTGGCCTGCACCTCCTGGTGGCAGGACTACTTCAATGGCTATGCCCGGATGGGTGAGCGCGGCGATATCGACCTGATCACGCATGCCGGTGACCACGTCTATGAAGTCTCGGGCAATCACATGTCCAGCCGGCAGTACCCGGATGCCGAGGGCAATCCGCAGCTGCGCGGCTATGAGGACATCGACAACCGCGCCTGGCAATCCGTCGGAGAATGCCGTCGCCGCTACGCGCTGTACTACCAGGATCCCAACCTGATGGCGGCGCACCTGGGTGCCCCGTTCGCCATCATGGCCGACCAGCATGATTACGATGACGCCAGCGATGGCGACACCGTCCTGATCTCCCGCCAGCAAGCCGGCGAGGTGTATCACGAGTGGTGCCCGTTACGTTCACCGATTCCGGATGGCTCCGGGCAGTTTCCGGCGCCAACGGGTCCGAATACCAATGTGCCTATCCCGCGCGGGGACGATGCGTTCTACAGCTACCGCTCGTTGCCGTATGGGGATGTTGCCGAGATCGTGCTCATCGACATCCGTCGCCACCGTGACGACGAGGCGACCGAGATGAAGATTCTCGGCGACCGCCAATGGCAGTGGCTGCAGACAACGCTGCTCGGGGCGCAGGCGCGTGGAGTGCGACACAACATCATCGTCAACCAGATCAATCTGTCGCAGGTCGGCACCATTAACACGCCGCTTTACGACCAGTACGGCGAGGCCCTGCAGGCGGGGCTGGGCATCGATCCTCGCGGACCGGAGATCTATACCACCGGCTGGGGCGGATACCCGGCTGACCGGCGTCGACTGTACCGCTGGCTGCGGGAGCAGGGCATTGTCGACAACATCGTGCTGTCCGGGGACTCCCACGGCTGGTTTGGCAGCGACCTCACCGAAGACCCACAGCTGCCGAACTACGTTCCGCTCACGGGCGCCAGCCTGCTGCCGCCCGTGGGGGTGGAGATGGTCGGCACGTCGATGGGGCGGCCCGGGGCACAGGATGTGGTCGCCGACGAGTTGTACTGGGCGGCCAACGGTGGGCGACAGGCAGCGCCATTTGATGATGCCGCCAACTATGATCAGAACTACCGGCCGGCCGGGTTGGCAGCGGCCATCGCCATCGAAACAGCGGCCAAGGCCGCCAACCCGAACCTGATCTACTTCAACTGGAAGGCCGAATACGGACACGCCATGGTTCACCTGCGCGAGTCCGAGGCCATCATCGAAAACTGGGTTTCGCCACAACGCGAGTTGAGCGACACGGCGGAGCTGGTCGCTCAGCACCGGACGCCCCGTGGTAACCCGCATTTGCAACCGGTGTTGCTGCCGGCGGCCATGGTGGGGAGCCGTGTCGACCCACCGGCGCCTGCGCCGGCCATTGAGCCGGTTGCCGCGGAGCCGGTCCCAGAGGCACCCGATGAGCCCGTCGACATGCCAGCCGGCGGTCATTCAGGCCCCTGGGGCCTGGGCACCGCAGTGGTGCTGACGCTGGCCCACATTCTTCGCCGCCGACTGGCGGCGGGGCGCGACGGCGGTCAAGAACGCGACATCTGACCCGGCGTGCTTGGGTCGTCGTGCCGGAGGCGATTAAACTATGCGGCCATCCAGCACCGGGTGCTTGCAGCCCGGGTCACCGTGACCGGAATCCCATGAGCGACTCACTTCGCGATCAGCTACTCAAGGCGGGTTTGGCCACGCCTGAGCAGGCCCGGCGAACCTCCAAGAAATCGGGCAAAAAGTCCGGCAACAAGGCGAGCAAAAAAGCGCGGGCGCAGAAAACACTGACGCCCGAGCAGCAGGCGGCCAAGGAGGCAGCCCGCAAAAAGGCCGCGCGTGATAAGGCCCTGGAAGCCAAGCGCAAGCAGCGGGAAGAGCTGCTGGACATGGACAATACGGTGCGCCAGCTGGTTGAACGTCATGGCCTGAAGCGGCCAGATGAGGGCGAAACCTACAATTTCATGCTCGACGGCCGCATTCATTCATTGCAGGTGACCGGTGAACAGCGCCGGGATCTGGCGGCCGGTCGCCTGTCCATTGTCAGTCGGGCCGGCATCCATCACGTCGTGCCGCACCCGATTGGTGACCGCATTGCGGAAAAGGTGCCGGAATGGGTTTGGAGAGCTGAGCCCGAGAGCGATGAACCGGATCCGGATGACCCGTACGCCGATTACAAGGTGCCAGACGATTTGATCTGGTAAGCCGCGGCCGCCCCGAATGATCTCGGGCGGCCGGGCTTTGTCCATTCAGTCGTCGCGGGAATCTTCGTTGGCGGCCGGCATGCTTTCGGCCATGCGCTCGAATTCGTCAATCAGCTCTTCGTTCGAGCTGATGGCTTGATCGTAGAAGCGACGCATCGCCTCGACCCGCGGCACGGCATCCGGACTGGTCTGTTCCAGATGCGGGACGAGCTGGGTGAGATGGTCCAGCCGCGTCTGCAGGCGTTCGACATGGGTTTCCAGCAGGCGCGAGTAGGGGTTTTCCGCGTAGCGGTAAAAGTCCTGCCGTTCGCCGGGCATGGCCACGCGCTCCAATACGCCCAGCTGCTCCAACAGGCGCGCGTTGGTGCTGATGCTGGCACGGCTGACATTCAGCGTCTCCGCCAGTTCCGACAGCGATGCCGGGCCACCATGGACAACAAACCACCCCATCAAGCGGCCGGCGATCCGAGGTAATCCTTCCTGCTTGGCGGTGATTCCAAACTGTTCGACAAAACGGTCTAATGGATCTTGGATTGAATTGCCCATTGGCCAACCTCTTGTTGTTGTGCACCCAGGGCACCCGGCTCACATGACAGTGAAACGGGCAAACCCTCCTTCCCGTGTTCGTATCGTCCCACGAGTCGCATTGACGCGGCAATGCCGCTTATCGTTGCGTCCGTTGATCACACTAGACGTTTAATGCCTATTAAACGAATGGTGACCAACCGACAACACGCCATCGCGCAAGACGAAGGCGGCACTGGGGTTCAGGAGGAACACATCATCATGACAACGATACAAGAGGGGCGCTGGCTGATCGGATCGCTGGTGCTGCTCGCGGCGACGGCTGCCAATGCGCAGGATTTCGACCTGCTTGGCATCAGCATGGATAGCACGCATCAGTTCACGCTGGGCGCGAACATGCGAATGCAGGATCGCGACCACAGCATCATCGGCAAGACGAATATTCCAGGGCAGCAAGGGCTTTGCGAAGCCGATGACTGCGTGTCGTCCAGCGGTGATCCGGCGCCCAACCAGCGCTTTGTCGATGCACCGGGCTTTTACTCGGTGAATGGCGACGACGGTAACCTGAACTACGACAAGTACGACCTCACGGCTGCGGTGGTGCGCCTGCGCAGCGAGTTCAACCTCTCCTTTACCGACTGGCTTTATGGTTTTGTTCGGACCAGTGCATTTTATGATCCGATCAACGTCGATTTCGACGAGTACCACCCGCACAACGTCGAGGATGGTCAAGCCAACGGCTACGAGGGTTTTCAGCCTAGGCACACGCCTCGCAGCGCGGCAGCGCAGGAAGACATCGGGACCAATCTCGAACTGCTCGACGCCTATCTGACGGCCTACCTCCCCCTGCCGATTGGCGATCGCGAACTGACCCTGCGGGTCGGACGCCAGGTGCTGAACTGGGGCGAAAGCACCTTCCTGGTGCCGAACAGCCTCAACCACATCAGCCCGCCGAACCTGGCCCGGCTGAACATGCCGGGTTCGGATACGGCTGAGATTTTCGATCCCATTGCGCTGGTTGTGGCGTCGACCAACCTGACCGACAACCTGTCCATGGAACTGAACTACCACCTGGACTGGCAGGCCGTGGTGGCCGACCCGGCCGGGTCATTCTTCAGCACTAGTGATATTGCCGGCGGAGGCGACTACGCCATGCTGTCCTTCGGCAAGGCGCCGGAGGACCCTGAGCAGATCTCGACACCGGCCGGTCTGACCGCGCTGCTGTCGGACAGCAGCCGGACCACCCTGCGGGTCGAGGATCGCCGCGCCTCGGATGATGGCCAGTACGGCATCGCGCTGCGCTATTTTGCCGACTGGCTCGGGCCTGGTACCGAACTGGCGTTCTACCATGCGAACTACCACAGCCGGTTTCCCATCGCGAGCTTCACCGCTGCGGATGCCTCTTCCTGCCGCGCGGCAGATGGCATCACCGCACCCGGTTTACCGCTACCCGGAATCGGAACCGTGGGGCCGGAGCAGCTAGCCTGCCTGGGCCTGCTCGGCGCGGACCCAGCGGCCATTGCATCGACCATTGGTGGTGCGCTGGCCGGTCAGGCCGCCTTCCCGGGCAATGCCTTGCCGGTGGATACCGGTGCGCTGTTCCTGGAATATCCGGAAGACATCAAGCTCTGGGGCTTTAGCTTCAATACCCTGATCGGCGATGTCGCGCTGCAAGGCGAGTACGCCTTCCGCGAAAATCTGCCCGTGCAGGTGCATCAGGTCGATTTGGTGTACGCACATCTGCAACCGGCGTTTCCCGAAAACGACGTGGATTTGTTGGGGCTGGCCACGGTGCCGGGTGCCCGCAACGCCGTACCCGACTATGTCGAGACGCGGTACCGAGGCAATACCAATATCCAACCCGGCGACTACATCCGTGGGTATGAGCGGCTCAAGGTCGGGCAGCTGAATCTGGGCGGTACCGTGACCTTCGGTGGTTCAAACTGGTTTGGCGCTGACCAGATTCTGGGCGTTTACGAACTCGGCATGGTTCATGTAGTGGATATGCCGGATGAAAACGAGATCCAGTTCCATGGATCCGGCACGGATACGCACTTCTCCGCGGGCGCGGATGGCACGGGGTCAGGCGGGGTGCCCGACGCGCGTCGTCAAAACCCCACTCAGCAGCGCAACGGCTTCGCGTCGGAGTTTTCCTGGGGCTATCGCCTGGTCAGCCTGTTCACCTACAACAACGCCATTCTGGGCGCCAACGTCTCGCCGTTGTTCGGCCTGTTCCACGACGTGCAGGGCTACTCGCCGGGGCCGGGTGGATTGTTCGTCGAAGGGTCCAAGCGACTGTTCTCAGGCATTCGCTTTGATTACCTGAATCGCTACACCGGAGAGATGCGCTACACCTGGTACACCGGTGGGGGCGAGGACAATCAGCTCCGCGACCGCGATTCGCTCATGCTGACGCTTGGATACGCGTTCTAGCCACCACGTTGGCAGCTGGTCGCGCCGGTGTCGGCGCGACCGGCATCCGCGTTGACGCATGCAGCTGGTCATAAAGAAAGGCACGCAGCAGCGTCGATGCTTCCGCTGACGGCGCATTGAACTCGATGCCGTAGGTCTGGGCTTCGGGGTGGGCGGCGGCGTCGGCATTCTCAAGGTGGTTGCGCACGATGCCGCCGGCCTCCAGCACCTGGGTGCTGTCATCGATCTTGATATCGGCCGTGATGACGACGGCCTCTCCGATATCGATGGCGGCGCGTAGCGCGGTCAGGCGACAGCCGGACAGGCTGACATCTTCAATGTGGGCCGCATGGCTGCGATCTGAGTCTTTCATCCGGATGCGGCCAGCCAGATCCACCGCGACGCGAGGTGCGCTGCGCAGAATGCGCTGCTCCAACTCTTTGGGGTAATCCAGATGCAAATAGGCATCCGGATGTGTGGCGACCTTGCGAACCGCGGTCTTGAATCCCAGCATCCGGCCTTCGCTGAACATCCGGCAGGCCACGGGCTCGCCATCACGCACCAGCAACAGGCGTCCTGCGACGCTGGGATGCGTCACCAACAGACTGCGCCCCGGAATCTGGCCAATCACAGAAACTGTCAGACGCGGCCGCGCGGCATCCTGGTCAGCGACAAACTGCAGTTGCAGGCTGTCACCACACACCACTTGTAGAGTCGGGCTAGGCATAGCGCACCACGTTTCGGGACATCGTGGTCGGGTATCGGCAGAGGGGCAGGGGGCTTGAGGGTGGCGAATGTGAGCGACGCAGACGCGCGCCTGCAGGACGCAGGTGTGCGCTCAAGCGGGTTTGGGTTGCGGGGGGTTCCGTGCCTGTGCTCAGCCGAGACGCGCAGCCGGCGACGGGTCAGCGGGTCGGCTGTTTGAGCCCGCGCAGCGGGCGAGTTTCCGACCCGCCCGTCGCCGGCGAGCATCGCAGGGCAGTCGTCGCGCCGTAGGCGCGCCGACCTGAGCAGTGGCACCCGCCCTTTTCCGCCCCTTTTGGGCGCGCAAAAGGGGCTCGGCCGTCAGGCCGAAACAACATTGCGATTCGCTGTCTGCACGCGGAGACCTGCAACCAGAGCGGTTCAGTCCGCCACGGAACACGCCAACATCGGGTCCTCATCGCAAGCAGATTTCGCCCTGTCGGGCGAGCCGATTTTCTTTGCGCGCCCAAAGAAAACCGGCGAAAAGAAACGGCGCCCGATCACGTGGCCCGCCGCCTGTCGGCGGCGGGTGCCCTGCGCTTCTCGCAGCCGGTGGGCGTTGCAGACGGGCCGTCCTGGCCCGACTGCAACGGCTTCGGCATCCCTGCCTCGCTCGGCGCTGCGCGCCGACTAATCCACCGCCTGCTGCGATGCTCGGCCACGTGACACGGGTTGGGGTCCATCCTGAGGCTTGGTCGCGATAGGCAGGACGTTCCGATACTTAGAGGTCGCGCGACGGATACGACCACCGATCAAGTCCCCCACATCCCCGCCGATCAACACCACATCAAAAACCCAGAAAAAAATCCTCAAGCCTCACCAATCACGGCCGATACACCACTCGAAGCCCCGTATGTCTGGAGTCAGGACCATGGAACACCTCCCGCACAGCCACTCCCAGCTACTGCGTTTGCTTAGCCTGCAGAGCGCGCGCTCGTCGCTACCTGCAAAGACCGAGCAGCCGTCGCTGCAGCTCGATCGCTGGGCCAATCTGCAGATGGTGATTGCCAACGGGTCTGCGAATGACGATTAAGGAAACGCAGCTCTATTCGCGCCGCCAATAGACCAGTGTTTCCTTGAGTTGGGCTAACGCCCGACGGCGATCTGCGGCGCTGTCGCCAAGGGTCGGAATTCTCCTACAGCGAACTCGGCCAGGCGCTATCGCGCCGGCTTGAGTGGCTGGGTCAACCTTCCGGGACGCCACCGAAACGGTGGCATTGAACCTTATCCCCGGAGGTTGACATGAATAAGTTGGTCCGCTGGATTGCACTGGCGGTATGGCCGGTGCTGATGGCGCCCGCTGCCCAGGCATTCGAGCCGATTCGCGGCCAGTACATTGTGGTGCTGGATGAGGCCGCAACAGGTCCCATCGCGCAACTCGCCGATGGGCTGATCGCGACGGTCGGTGGCGGCGAACGACTGCACGTTTACGACAGCGCGCTGAATGGATTCGCCGTGAAGCTGCCGGCCATTGCGGCTCGTGCGCTAGCGCGTCATCCGCTGGTGGCCCGTGTTGAGCAGGACACGGTCATGCAGCTCAATGCCACCCAGTTCAACGTGCCGTCCTACGGTCTGGACCGGGTCGATCAGATCACGGGTCTGGACGGCCATTACGACTACCCCGATGCGGCCGGTGCGGGTGCCCATGTGTACATCATCGACACCGGGATTAATTCCAGCCACGTGGATTTCGCCGGCCGTCTGGGCGAGAGTCGTAACTTCGCGTCCAATGGGGGCGGATTGCTCTGCACGCTGCTGGGCATCGGATGCCCTGCGCCTGAACCCGATAACGTGGAAGACTGCAACGGCCATGGCACCCATGTGGCCGGCACGGCTGCCGGAACGGAGTTCGGGATTGCCAAGTCGTCGATTATCCACACCGTTCGTGTGTTCAGCTGTGCGGGGACGACCGCGACCTCCACCATTATTGCCGGTGTTGATTGGGTAGCGGCCAATGCCATCGCACCTGCGGTCGCGAACCTGTCACTGGGTGGCGGCGCGTCGCAGACCTTGGATGACGCGGTTCAGGGGATGATCGACGCCGGTGTGACGGCCGTAGTCGCCGCGGGCAACGACAACACCGATGCCTGCAGCCAGTCGCCAGCGCGTCTGCCGGCAGCCATTACGGTGGGTTCGACCACCAGCTCGGATGCGCGGTCCTCGTTCTCGAACTTTGGCAGTTGCGTGGATTTGTTCGCGCCGGGCTCGAATATCGTCTCGGCCAGCTCCAGCAGTGACACGGGCTCCGCGACACTCAGCGGAACGTCCATGGCCAGCCCGCATGTTGCGGGCGGCGTTGCGCGGTTCTTGTCCGACTCGCCATCGGCCACGCCGGCCGATGCCGCTGCAGCGCTGGTGGGTGCCGCCAGCTCGGGGCTGATTTCCAACCCGGGCAGCGGTTCGCCGAATTTGCTGATGTACCTCGACCCGGCCGGCTTCTAGCGTCTGACGCGGGTGCTTGGACGAGCGGGGCGGCCGGAAGGGGCCGCCCCGTTTTTTTTTGCGCGCCCATAAGGGGCGGAAAAGGGCGACTCCCCTGCGATGCTCACCGTCGACGGGCGGGCCGGAAACTCGCCCTTCGGGCTCAAACAGCCGGCCCGCTTAATCCGTCGCCGGCTGCGCGTCTCGGCTGAGCACAGACATGGAAAAGCTCGTTATCCGGCGTGATGTGCGTTTGAACCCGTGTCACGTGGCCGAGCATCGCAGCAGGCGGTGGATAAGTCGGCGCGCAGCGCCGAGCGAGGCAAGGATGCCGAAGCCGTTGCAGTCGGGCCACGATGGCCCGTCTGCAACGCCCACCGACTGCGAGAAGCACAGGGCACCCGCCGCCGAATAGGTGGCGGGCCACGTGTTCGGGCGCCTTTTCTTTTCGCCGGTTTTCTTTGGGCGAACAAAGAAAATCGGCTCGCCCGGCAGGGCGAAACCCGACTGCTCGCGATGAGGATCCGACGCTGTTGTATTGACGGCAGGCGTGAACGACTCTGATTGCAGGACATCGCAGGCACACAACGGATCGCCACGATGTTTCGGCCTGAAGGCCGCGCTCCTGGTTGGGGGATCGATCTCAGCGTTCGGGAGCAAACGGCCTAACTACGCCAGCGGCGTAGGACGCGATGTCGTCGCAGCCGGCGACGCAGTTCGTGCAGCGTCAGGGGCTCTTCGGCTTCCGTGAGCGATAACAGCTTGAGTGCCAGCCAGGCCGTGGCAGTGGCATCAGCCAGGGCGTCGTGACGATCGCTCAAGGGAATGTCGAAGTGGTTGAGGGCGTCATCCAGCGAGGGCATGTGCGGTCCCAACTCGGGGGCGAGCATCAAGGCCCATTCCGCGACGTCCAACCACACGGGTCGGATTAGTCGGTGTTCGGCCTTGAGTACGGCCCGACGTAGCACCGCAGCGTCGAAGGGGGCGTGGTAGGCCAGCAGCGGCGCATGCCCGGCAAAATCCAGAAACGCATCCAGTGCCTCGCGAGGGGGCGCCCCACCGCGCAGCAGCCGCGGCGTGAGCCGATGCACCAACATGTTATGCGGGCTGGGCGTGGTGTCTGCATCCATGAGCACGCTGAATGCATCGCCCAGCTGCAACCGCCCAGCCTGTATCGATACGGCGCCAATGGCCAGCAGGTCATCGCGGCGTACATCCAGGCCTGTTGTTTCCACATCCACGATCACCATGCGCTGATCCATAGCGGCATCCAGCACATCGTGTGTGGTCGGATGGAGCAGACGTTCGGCGACATGGCCGACACGGTCGATTAGCCCGGTCATGGATAGTTGAGCTTCAGGCGATCATGCAGACGCTGGGCCTGCCGCAGCGCCTCTTTCAGAATGCGCCGATCCAGCGGGTTGAGGCTGTCCGGATCGATCTCGTTGCTCAGCGCTTCGCCGGCTTCCAACTGCTGTTGATGGGCGCGCATTCGCAGGACCTGGATGAACGAAAAGGCTTCCGACCAGGCTGCCGCATCGCGAGCATCGATTGCACCGGCCTCGGCGAGGGCTTCGAGCCGATCATCGGTATTGGCCATGCCCAGGCCGTGTGCCAGCGCCAGGGTGCGGGTGGCCGCAACAAACGACTGCAAGCCGTTTTTCTTCAGGTCCAGCCGACGGCCCGAACCGACCCGTCGGGTCGCAAATGAGCGGATCAGGCCCAGCGCTGGCCGGAACCCCAGGGCAATCTGGGCCAGCGCGTGCTGGAACTGGGTGTTGGTTTCGACGGCGGCGAGCGCGCGGCTTAGCACCGGATCCAGGGCCGGGCGGTGTCCATGCAAGGGGCGGACGTCAAAGTGGATGGAGCCTTGCAGCAGCGCCTCGGGGGATTGCACATCGATCAGGGTTTCGTAATGCCGGGTCCATTCCTGCCGGCTCAGACAGAGCGCGGGGTTGCTGGCCATGATGTTGCCCGCACACAGCGGAAACCCGATGGCCGCGAGCTGTTCATTGGCGGATTGAGCGAACGAGAGCAGGCGCTGCCGCGTGGCGTCCACGGGTTCGCCAGGCACGGGCTCGAAGAGCAGGCCGTTGTCCTGATCCGTGAGCAGCGCTTGTTCGCCCCGGGCTTCGCTACCGAATGCGAGCCAGGTGTAGCGGGGCAGGGCGTCGGGATGGCCGGCTTCAACAAGCTCGAGCACGCGGCGCACCGCCACATCGTTGAGTTGCGACAGCAGGCGTGTGAGCTGCCGTCCCGACGCTCCATGCGCAAGCATGGCATTGATCACTCGCTGCGTGTGTTGCCGAACCTCCGCAATTGCCGCCACCGAGTCACAGCCGGACAGACTCCTCGCCAGGCTCACCATGTCGACGTGTTGCTGTGCGAACAGGTCCCGCTGCGAGACCACCCCCAGCAAGCGGTTCTGATCGGTGACGAGCAGATGCCCGATCCGGTGTTCGAGCATCATTGCCGCCGCGTCAAAGACCGTATCGCTGGCCTGGGCACCACGCGGGTTGGCGGTCATGGCGGCCCGGACGGGCGCATCGAGATCACAGGCTTCGTCGGCGATGAGTGCTCGTAGATCCCGTAGCGTGAAGATGCCCGATGGCGGCTGCCCGCCGTCGCTGATCACAATGCTGCCGACACCGGCTTCGTGCATTTTCCGTACGGCCGCGCGGACGGTCGTGTCACCTTCGCAGCTCACCGGTGCGCGCAGCGACATGCGACCCAACGGGGTGTCGAGCGTGGCGGCCCGCTGCATCTCGGCGGAAATTTCGGTGCGTAGCTGCTCGCGCGCCCGGTCCACCAGCACGCTGGCGCGACGCTCGCAATACTGGCGAAAGCGTTCGCTGCTCTCCAGCAGCGTATGGAACTCGCTGCGCGGGAGCTGGATGACAAAGCTGTCTTCCGCGGCGATATGTACGGTGCGGGTCGGGCGTTGCTGATACAGGGCGGCCGCGAGGAAGGTTTCACCGGGGCCGGCTTCAAACAGCGGGGCTGCGCCGCGCACGTCATCCTGCCGGGTGCCCCGGATCAGGCCTTGCTGGACGATGCAGAAGAAACCGGGGACGCCGGCGTCCGGCCCGATGATCGCGCGACCTTCCGCGTAGTAGGCCAACTCGGCGTGTTGCAGGGCTTCGCGTAGCAGCCCCGGATCGATTTGATCGTAGGGTGGGTGCTGCGCCAGAAAGCCCAGCGCATTGTCGATCGTCTGCAGCGCGCCGCGTCCGGCGCGTACGCGTGTGCTGGCGTCGGCACCTGGCATCAGGTGCGCCCGCTCGATACGGCGGGCTTCATTGCAGTAAAGCGGCAGTGCACGCGAGATCTGGGTTTGGGCAGGTAGCGTTGCATCTTAGGCAATCACCTGCGTGCGTGCGACTGCCAGGGGGCAGAGACGACAAAGGCCCGGTTGCCCGGGCCTTTGTCTGGTCTTGCCGTGTTGGACGGGGTTTAGCCTTCCAGCACTGCCGTGACCCCCATGCCGCTGGCGGCACAAATCGAGATCAGGCCGCGGCCGCCTTTGTTCTCCTCGATGATCTTGGCGAGCGTCCCGACGATTCGCGCGCCCGTGGCGGCGAAGGGATGGCCCAGTGCCAGGCTGCTGCCCTTGACGTTGAGCTTGCTGCGGTCGATGGAGCCAAACGGCTTGTCCAGGCCAAGGTATTCCTTGGCAAAGCGCTCGTCTTCCCAGGCGGCCAGGGTGCACAGCACCTGGGCGGCAAAGGCTTCGTGGATTTCGTAGAAGTCGAAATCACCCAGGCCCAGGCCCAGGCGGCCGAGCATGCGCGGTACGGCCTGGGCCGGTGCCATCAGCAGGCCTTCGGCACCGCGGACGAAGTTGTCGGCGCTCTTGTCGGCCTTGATGAAATCCACGGCTGCGGTCTCGCCGGTGACCAGATAGGCCAGAATCGGCAGGCCCTTGGCCTTGGCCCATTCCTCGCTGGCCAGCAGAACGCCGGCGGCGCCGTCGGTCAACGGGGTGGAGTTGGCCGCCGTCAGCGTGGCCGCGTCACTCTTGCTGAACACGGGGTTCAGCGAGGCAAGCTTCTCCAGCGTGCTGTTGGCGCGCATGTTGTTGTCACGCTTGACGCCGGCGAACTCGTAGACGAGATCGTCGTAGAAGCCATCCTCGTAGGCCTGAGCCGCCTGCTTATGGCTGGTGAAGGCCAGCAGATCCTGGTCCTCGCGCTTGATGCCCCAGGCCTGGGCCATGTCTTCGCAATGCTGACCCATGGACTTGCCGGTGGCCGCTTCAGCGTTGGACGGGATGTTCGGAACCACATGGCCCGGGCGGATCTTCATCAGCGCCTTGAGGCGATCGCCACCGGTCTTGGCGCGATTGACCTCCATCAGAATCTTGCGGAGGCCCTCGTTGACACCCACAGCGGCGTCAGAGGTCGTGTCCGTGCCTGCGGCGATGCCGCAGTCGATCTGACCCAGCGCGATCTTGGAGCCGACCGTCAGGACGGTTTCCAGGCTGGTGCCGCAGTACTGCTGCACATCGTAGGCCGGGGTTTCATTGGCCAGCTGTGACGCCAGCACGGCTTCGCGGGTCATGCAGGTGGTCGGACGCAGGTGCATCACCGTGCCGGATGCAACTTCGCCCAAGCGCTCGCCAGCCAGGTTGTACTTATTGACCAGCGCATTGAGCGTCGCGGTCAGCATCGAGTGGTTGGATTCTTTCGAATACGCCGTATTGGAGCGGCAGAACGGAATGCGCGCGCTGCCAACAATGGCGACCTTGCGTGGAAGCTCAGACATGGAGATCTCCAGTCACGTGAAAATTGGCGGTCACGGTAATCCTGCGGGTGTCGCACTGCAACATCCGGGGTGGGAGTGGTGGGGTGTCAGTGGGGTCAACTGGCGTGAGCCGGCCAGCGATCGATCCGGCCTTGTGAAACGTCTCCGGCGAGTTTTTCCTCCATAGTGGTGGATGCATTCTTCGCGACCGATGAGTGCCCTGGTCGCTGACTGATCTGTGTTCGCAAGCAGCTGGTTTTCTTCGATTAGCCACGTAACACGGGGTCGAGTTCACCTCACGCCGGATCACGGGGTTGTTCGTGCCTGTGCTCAGCCGAGACGCGCAGCCGGCGACGGATCAGCGGGTCGGCTGTTTGAGCCCGCGCAGCGGGCGAGTTTCCGACCCGCCCGTCGCCGGCGAGCATCGCAGGGCAGTCGTCGCGCCGCAGGCGCGCCGACCTGAGCAG
>NZ_QEQK01000017.1 GCF_003151135.1 Abyssibacter profundi | reverse complement strand
GCAAACAGGCCAGGCAAGGCGCGAGGAGCGAAGTTTGGTCATTCCAAATGAGCGACGAGCAACGCAGTCTGGCCTGTTTGCAGGCGCAATCCAGACGGAACGGGCCGGTTTTCCCGCGATCCTGCGTTGTCGTTCGCTGACTTGGAATGACCAAGCGGCACTCACTCCGCCTGGGCTCGCGCGAAAACCGGCTCCGTCTTGGTGGCGCAGATAAATCAGCGCTTCCCTAGGGTCCCATACCAAACCCGAATCTGCCGATCGCTAGGGGCGCTGTCGGTCCTGCGCTAGTGTCGAAGCCGCGCCATGGCGGTACACCGCTCCGAAGGCGGCGGCCTGGAACCGGTCGGGCGGAATCCGCCGCTCGCGCCGCGCGGCGTCGAGTGCTTCCAGCGGTGCGGTTCTCGACTCATCCGTGAGCTGAAATGTGCCGTAGTGCATGCCCAGAGCCTTGTCGGCGCCCAGGTCGACAAACGCCTGGACCGCTTCGGCGGGGTTCATGTGTTGGGCTTGCATGAACCAGCGTGGTTCATAGGCGCCGATGGGTAACAGCGCCAGATCCGGTGCGCCCAATCGAGCTCGCATGTGCTGGAACAGTGGCCCGTAGCCGGTGTCGCCGGCGAAGTACACGGTGCCAGCAGGGCCGGCGAGCCAGAAACCGGACCAGAGCGATTTGCGGGCGTCGTCCAGCCCGCGCCGAGACCAGTGCTGGGCGGGCGTCGCGGTGACGTTGACCGCGCCGTGCGCGTGCGCCTGCCACCAGTCCAGTTCGATGATGCGTTCTTGGGGAATGCCGGCCTGCTCGATCAGATAGGCGTTATTCAACGGGACGATCACCGTGGGCGCGTGGGCGGCCTCCAGTGCTTCCAGTGTCGGTAGATCGAGATGGTCGTAATGGTTATGCGAGATCAGCACCAGGTCGATCGGCGGCAGGTCATCCAATCGCACGGCAGGCGCGTGGACACGCGCAGGCCCGGCCCACTGTACCGGCGAACAGCGCTGCGACCAGATCGGATCGGTTAACAGGTTGACGCCATCCATCTGGATGAGCAGCGTCGCATGATTGACTGGCGTCACGATCAGTTCGCCGTCATTGGCGTGCGTAGCCGGCCTGACCTCGGGTGGATCGTCAACCCGCTCAGGCCACGCCTCGGGTTCCCGGCTGAGCATCCAACGCAGCACGTCAAGGAGCGACTTCTGGACCGGGACATCGTTATGAAAGCGCGTCCCGTCGAAGTGGTCATTGGGTTCACCGTCCCAGACCGGGGCACAGGCGCTGGCTGTCAGGCTGGCCAACAGCACGAGCAGGCGCCTCATGATTTGCGCCACCGATTGGCCAGCGCACCCGCCCCGATCACGCAGATGGCACCCAGTAAGGTTCCTCGATCCATGGCTTCTCCCCAGAACAACCAACCCAACGCGGCCGCGAAGGGCACGGTGCAGTACACCAGTGTGCCAATTTCTGCAGCGCGGGCGAGCGCGTAGGCTCGGGTCAGGCAGAGTTGGCCGGCCGTGGCGCAAAGGCCCACGCCCAGCATGATGAGCGCGGCATGGATGCCGAGCCCCTCCCATCGAAACCACGCCGGAACGCCGGAGAGCAGCAAGGCCAGCGCGGCGAAGTACAGCACGATGCGGGGTGCCGGCTCAGTGGACGACAACTTCCGTACGGTCACCATGGCGACGGCAGCAAACACGGCCGCCATGGCCCCGATGAGTCCGGCGCCCGAGACCATCGCGCCGCTGGGCTTTACGATCAGAGCAATGCCGAGCAAGCCCAGCACGGTGGCGACATGGACCTGCCAGCGGGGGCGCTCGGCCAGCCAAAGCCAGGCAATCCAGGGGATGAACACCGGCATGGCGAAATTCAGCAGCATGGCATCAGCCAGCGGCAGCCGTCCCAGGGCGTAGAAAAAGCAGTACATGGCCGCAACGCCGAAGGCCGCGCGCATGATATGTAGGCCTAGCCGGTTTGTCCGGAATGTGACTCGCCGGCGACCCAGAAAGATCGGGAGCAGGGCGGCCACGGCGACGAGATTCCGGAGAAATACAATGGCCTCGTTGGGCAGCTGCGCCGAGGCCAACTTGATCAAGCTGCCCATGATGGCGAACAGTGCCCCGGCGGCAACGGCATAGGCCGCGCCGAGGCGCGGGTTGTCAGTCTGCATGCGGGACCAGAACTTGCCTCTCATCGGGCGTGATGCCCAGACGCGGTGAATCGATAGGTAGCTTATCAAATGGTCGCGGCGGTGGGTGTCCGGGCGGGCGCAAAACCCGGCTAATTGATTGCATTGTTCAACTAGGTCAGCGATTTAGAGAAACTTCACTCGGCTTCCGATAGTCTCGATGACCGGAACCGTTTGATCGAACCCATTAAATAGGTGGCGCATGGCAAAAGCACAGATTCTGCTCGTCGAGGACAATCCTGCCGATGTCCGGTTGACGCAGGAAATCCTCAGTGAAACTGCGCTGGATTTTGAGCTGACGGTGGCTCGCGACGGCGAGCAGGCGATGGGTATGCTGCGGCGTGAGGGGCGGTTTGCCGATACCCCGGTACCCGACCTAGTCCTGCTGGACCTCAATCTGCCCCGCAAGGACGGCCGCGAAGTCCTGGCCGAGGTCAAAAAGGACCCGGCACTGCGCAGCATTCCCGTCCTGGTCTTGTCCACCTCGAAGGCTGAGAATGATGTGCGCACCTGCTACGACCTCCATGCGAATTGTTACCTGACCAAGCCGGTTGATCTGAACCAGTTTGCCGACATGGTGCAGACGCTGGAGCGATTCTGGTTCAACCTGGTGTTGCTGCCTCCGAAGGAGCCGGACCTGCTCGGCGCCGTATAGGCCCCGGAAACCCGCATGTCTGAATTCACCATCGATGTGCTGCTGGTCGAGGATTCCAAGCTCGACGCCCGGCTCATCGAAGAACGGCTACACGTGGCCAGTCCGGGCACGGTCCGGCTACGCCATGCGAGCACGCTGGCGCATGGGGTGGAGGAACTGGGTCGTCGGCTGCCTGATTGCATCCTGCTGGATTTGCACTTGCCCGATGGCGCCGGCGTCGAGAACGTCGAGGCCATGCTGGAGGCCGCAAACGGGGTCACGCTAGTGGTGATGACGGGGTTGAACGACGAAGCCACGGCCATGGCTGCACTCAAGCTAGGAGCGCAGGAGTACCTGCTCAAGGATCAGTACGACGGAGCCACCTTGCTGCGTGTGTTGCGCCACGCCATCGAACGCAACCGCCTGGTTCGGGAAATCGATGCGCAGCGTGAGGAGCAGTATTTCCACGCCAGTCACGATGTGCTGACGGGGCTGGCCAATCGCCAGTTGTTCGACGAGCAGGCGACGCAAGCCGTCAAGGCGGCGTCGCGTGCAGGCGCCGAGCTGGCGTTTTGCTATGTCGACCTCGATGGGTTCAAACCGGTGAATGACACCTACGGCCACTCCGTGGGCGACGCCGTGCTGGTTCAGGTGGCGCAGGTGCTACGCGGAGCCGTGCGCGATTCGGACCATGTTGCGCGGCTGGGCGGCGACGAGTTCGCGGTGATCCTGACAGATTTCGGACGCGGCGAATCCGCGCAGCAGCGGGCGCATGTCATTGTCGAACGCATCGTCCGGCAGATCGGCGCCATCACGGAAGTCGAGGGCCACGCCATACAGCTTGGGGCAAGCGCGGGCGTCTCCGTGTTCCCCGCACATGGCCGGTCCATGGAGAAATTGCTGGTTAACGCCGATATGGCCATGTACGCCGCCAAGCGGTCGGGCCGTGGACAGGTGGTCGTGTACAGCGAGCGGATGCGCGGCGCGCCGGGCACGATTCCGGACGGCGATCAGGTCTTGGATTTGCGCCGGGCGGTGAACGACCGAGAGTTCACGCCCTACTTTCAGCCGATCTTCGATCGCACGGGCCAGGCGATGGTGGGTGCGGAGGCGCTGCTGCGCTGGCGTTGTGACGGTGCAGGGGCGGAATACACGGCCGAGCATCTGGTGCAGGCGGCCCGGCGGGACCGGGTGTTAGACCAGGTGGAATCTCAGCTGTTCGAGGCCGCGTTGCGAGAGTACGCGGCCTGGATCGACGAAGGCGTCGCGCCGGAGTTTCTCGCCATCAACACCACGACAGCGAGCCTGTCTCAGTCGTCGGCGGTGACCACGTGGCTGCAGACGCTGGAAACCCATGAGGTGCCGGCCGCGCGCCTGCAGTTGGAGCTAGAACCGGATCCCCGCATCGCGCCAGATGCAATCGCGCCCGAACTGGCCCGACTGCGCGAGGCCGGCGTACGGCTGTCATTGCAGCTATGGAGCCCGGATGTGCCTCTGCCGCAGGTGGCGGGCCATGCGGTCGACCACATCAAACTGAGGCGACCATTGATCGAGGCCTTGCTAGATGAGGCGCAGAACCCCGTGCCCGCCCGACTGGTCCGTGCGATGCTGGCAGTCGCCAAGGGCTTCGACTGGGGTGTCGAGGCCTGCGGTATTCAGTCGGAGGATGAGGCGCGGTGCTTGCAGCAATTGCATGCGTTTGACCGACTGCAAGGCAACTGGTGGCAGGCTGCGAGCAGTGCGGATCAGTTCCGGGCTTGGCTGGCGACTGCAGCAGTGGCAGAGGGGGTGGCATCTTGAGCTGGTTGGATTCCTTGTTCGGACCCGCAGGGCTGATGCCGCATGGCGTTTGTTTTCTGATGCGCTCGGACCTGATTGCGCTGCATGTCATTGCGGATGCGTTAATCGCCTTCGCCTATTTTTCGATCCCGGTCACGCTGGTTCACTTTGTTCGCCAGCGCAAGGACGTGCCCTTCAAGCATGTTCTGGCGTTGTTCGCGGCCTTTATTCTGCTGTGCGGCATGACCCATATCTTCGGGATCTGGACGATCTGGCGGCCGGTGTACTACCTCGAAGGGGTGGTGAAGATCATCACGGCGGTGGTCTCGGTGCTCACCGCCATTGTGTTGATACCGCTGGTTCCCAAGTTGCTGTCCATGCGCAGCAATACCGAGCTGGAGGCCATCAACCTGCGGCTGGAGAAGGAAATTCAGCGCCGCGCCGCCGCCGAGCGACAGCTACGCGACACCATTCACCAACTCACGCAATCCAACGCCGAGTTGGAGCGGTTCGCCTACATTGCCTCCCACGACTTGCAGGCACCGCTGCGGACCATCGGCTCGTTTTCCAGTTTGCTGGGCAAGCGCTATTCAGATGCCCTGGACGAGGGCGGACAGGAGTATTTGACCTATATCCAGGATGGCGTGACCGACATGCGGGCGCTCATTAACGACTTGCTGGAACTCTCTCGGGTCAACTCCACGGACGCGGAGATCGACGATGTGGCCGTCGCCGATGTGGTCGGCCGCGTAACGGACCAGTTGCGCGCAGACATCGAAGCCAATGCGGCCACAATCGAGGTGGGGTCGCTGCCAACGGTGCGGGCCGATGCGCGCGCGCTGCAGCAGATCTTCCAGAACCTGATTGCCAATGCGATGAAGTTTCAGCCGAAAGGGCAGGCACCGATCATCGAAATTGCGGCCGAACGGGTGACCGGGGGGTGGCAGTTTACCGTCAAGGACAACGGGATCGGAATGGCTGCCGAGGACTGCGAAAAGATCTTCGGCGTGTTCAAGCGTCTGCACACGACCGCCGAGTATCCGGGGACGGGCATCGGCCTGTCATTGGTCCGCAAACTGGTGGACAAGCGCGGTGGGCGGATTCGCGTCGAGAGCAGTCCGGGCCAGGGCAGCACGTTCATCTTTGACGTGCCGGATGCCCTGCCGGCGTCGCCAGAGGAGCTGTTGCCTGCATTAGAACAAGGCGAGGTGCTGTCGCTTTAGCCCGCGCTGCGTCCCTGCGGGAAAGATTCGCCCCGACAGCTATGGCTGCCGGGGCGAGCGGTCCTAAATTTGCTTGCCGGCTAACAGCATCCAGGTCTCGACCACCGTATCGGGGTTGAGCGAAACCGATTCGATGCCCTCATCGAGCAGCCACTGGGCCAGGTCCGGATGGTCGGAGGGCCCTTGGCCGCAAATGCCGATGTACTTGCCCTGTTTGCGGCAGGCCTGAATCGCCATCGACAGCATCGCCTTGACCGCCGGATCGCGCTCATCGAACAGATGTGCGATCAGACCGGAGTCCCGGTCCAAGCCCAGCGAGAGCTGCGTCATGTCGTTGGAGCCGATGGAGAAGCCATCGAAGTACTCCAGGAACTGCTCGGCCAGCACGGCATTCGAGGGCAGTTCACACATCATGATTAGCTTGAGGTCATGCTTTCCGCGTTCCAACCCATTGGCTTTCAGCGCCTCGGTTACGGCCTGGGCTTCGCCCAGTGTGCGAACGAACGGGATCATGATCTGGACATTGGTCAAGCCCATCTCTTCGCGTACATAGCGCAGGGCCTTACATTCCAGCTCCCAGCAGGCGCGGAAATCCTCGGACACGTAGCGTGAGGCGCCGCGGAATCCGATCATCGGGTTTTCCTCGTCTGGCTCGTAGCGCTCGCCGCCAACCAGATTGGCGTACTCGTTGGACTTGAAGTCACTCATACGCACGATGACCGGCTCGGGTGCGAACGCACAGGCAATGGTGGCAATGCCTTCGGCCATGCGGTGGATGTAGTAGCTCACCGGGTCGGTGTAGCCCGCCATCATCTGGCGAATCGTGGCCTGGATGTCAGCGGGCTGGTCGTCAAACTCCAGCAGGGCGCGCGGGTGGACGCCGATCATGCGGTTGATGATGAATTCCAGACGGGCCAGACCAACGCCTTTGTGCGGCAGCCCGGCAAAATCGAAGGCCCGGTCCGGGTTGCCCACGTTCATCATGATCTTGAGTGGCGCCTCGGGCATCTTATCCAACGCAATCTCGTCGACCGAAAACTCGAGCTGTCCGGCGTAAATCATGCCGGTATCGCCTTCGGCGCAGGACACGGTGACGTCCAGGCCATCCTTGAGCAGTTCGGTGGCATCACCGGTGCCGACCACCGCCGGAATACCCAACTCCCGGGCGATGATGGCGGCGTGGCAGGTTCGGCCGCCGCGGTTGGTGACGATGGCCGACGCGCGCTTCATGATCGGCTCCCAGTCGGGATCCGTCATGTCGGTGACGAGCACATCACCAGGCTGGACCCGGTGCATTTCAGACAAATCGTCCAGGACCCGGACCTTGCCCGCGCCGATGCGAGCACCGATCGCGCGCCCGGTAGCCAGCACCTTGCCCTTGCCGGCCAGTTTGAAACGTTCCAGCGTGCTGGCGCTGCTGCGGCTTTGCACGGTTTCCGGGCGCGCCTGCAGGATGAGCAGTTCGCCGGTCTCGCCGTCCTTGCCCCATTCAATATCCATGGGGCGGCCGTAGTGCTCCTCGATAATCACGGCCTGGCGTGCCAGTGCTTCGACATCCTCGGCCTCCAGGCAGAACTGGCTACGCTCTTCGGGGGCGGTGTCGACGAATTCCGTGGTCTTGCCGACCGTCTTGTCCTGGGTGTAGACCATCTTGATGGCCTTGGAACCGATGCCGCGACGCACGATGGCCGGCTTGCCCGCCTTGAGGTTCGGCTTGTATGCGTAGAACTCGTCCGGGTTGACCGCGCCCTGGACCACGGCTTCGCCCAGCCCCCAGGAGGCCGTGACAAATACGACGTCGCGGAAGCCGGATTCCGTATCCATGGTGAACATGACGCCCGAGGCGCCGATATCCGAGCGGACCATGCGCTGGATACCCGCCGATAGCGCAACCTGCTTGTGATCGAAGCCGTGGTGGACTCGGTAGGAAATCGCGCGGTCGTTAAACAGCGAGGCGAACACATCCTTGATGGCTTCCAGCACGGCATCGATGCCGCGGATGTTCAGGAAGGTTTCCTGCTGGCCGGCAAAGGAGGCATCCGGCAAGTCTTCGGCGGTGGCGGAGGAGCGGACTGCCACCGAGACGTCGTGGCCGGCGGACAGCGTCTTGAATGCATCGCGGATGTCGGCTTCCAGCTTGGCGGGGAAGGGCGCCTTGCCCACCCATTCGCGAATCTGTTTGCCGGTGGCGGCCAGGGCCTCGACATCCTCGATGTCCAGCGCATCCAACGCCGCATTGATGCGATCGTCCAGCCCTTCGTGCTTGAGAAACTCGCGGTAGGCGTCGGCCGTGGTCGCAAACCCGTCGGGCACGCTGACGCCGGCACCGGCGAGGTTGGAAATCATTTCGCCGAGCGATGCGTTCTTGCCGCCGACCCGCTCGACATCACCCATGCCGAGATCTTTGAACCAGACGATGGTCGCGTCTTCCACGTGCGTGCCTCTCTTGTCGTTGAATGCCAGGGCCGGCGCGGGGGCGCCAGGCGCAGGGTCGGCTATTCTAGCCTGCTTGGGCTGCCGCTTCGGCGCGTGGCCGACTTTCTTAATCGATAGGCCGCACATTCATCGCTGTGCGAGATCGGGGAGCCCGCAATGCCAGACACGCGAAGACGCGTCTTTTTTGTATCCGACCGCACCGGAATTACCGCGGAAACACTAGGCAATAGCCTGCTGACCCAGTTCGATGGCGTGGATTTCCAGTCGCTGACCTTTCCTTTCGTTAATACGGATGACAAGGCGAATTCGGTGGTGGCCTATATCGACCACGCCGCACGGGAGGACGGCGTTCGGCCGATCGTCTTCAGCACCACCGTGACGGATTCCGTGCGACAAAAGCTCAAGCAGGCCAACGCCTTGTTCATGGACTTGTTCGACACCTTCATTCCCACCGTGGAAGAAGAGCTACAGCTGTCCTGGGCGCATGCCTCTGGGCGGGCGCACGGGCCATCGACCAAGCGCTATGCGTCGCGGATCGATGCCATGAACTTTGCGCTGGAGCATGATGACGGACAGTCGCTGCGCAAGCTGGACAAGGCGGATGTGGTGCTCATCGCGCCCTCACGCTGCGGCAAGACGCCCACATCGCTTTATCTGGCACTCCAGCATGGCGTGTTTGCGGCCAATTATCCGCTCACCGAGGAAGACCTGGAAACGGGACAGCTGCCCAAGCCGCTAAAAGACCAGCAGCACAAGCTGTATGGGCTGATCACCGATGCCACGCGCCTGTCGCAGATTCGCGAGGAGCGACGGCCGGGGAGCAAGTACGCATCGATCCAACAGACCAGCTATGAGCTGCGTCAGGCAACCAAGCTGTATAAGAAATTCAGCGTGCCGTATTCAGATTCGACCAACATGTCGGTGGAGGAGATCGCCACCATGGTGATGCAGGAGAAGAACCTGCGTCGCCACAGCTTCTGACAGCGGAGGCGGGGGTACAGACTTGCGAAGCAGCCGGGCAGTGGAGATGATCCGGCGACGAGAGCCCGGTATCAGGGAAGACGACAACAAGGAGGAGAACACAATGTCCGAGCCGTTATTCGGTTTGATGATGGACTACCCGCTGACGGTCACGCAGATCATGCGACACGCCGAGCGCGTGTATCCCGACGGCGAGGTGGTGTCCGTCACGGCCGACAATCCCCAGCATCGATGCACGTATTCCGATGTGTTCCGCCGCACGCGCCAGCTGGCCAATGTGCTGAAGACACTGGGTGCGACCCGTGGCGACCGCATTGCCACACTGGCATGGAATGATTACCGCCACCTGGAGTTGTATTACGCCATTCAGTGCAGTGGCATGGTTTGCCACACGATCAACCCGCGACTGTTCCCGGAACAGGTGCAGTACATCGTCAACCACGCAGAAGATCAGTTCATTTTTGTCGACAAGCTGATTTTCCCGCTCGTGGAGAAGCTGGCGGCGACGTTCGAGACCGTCAAGGGCATTGTCGTGATGACCGACGAAGCCAACATGCCTGAGACGGCCGTGGACAACGTCCACTGTTACGAAACGCTGCTGGCAGGCGCTGACGAGCAGTTCGACTGGCCCGAGTTGGATGAGCAGGAGGCCTGCGCGCTTTGTTACACCTCGGGCACGACGGGCAATCCGAAGGGCGTGTTGTACAGCCATCGGTCGACCGTGCTCCACGCGCTCGGGGCCAATAGCGCAGAGGGCATCGGCTTCAAGAATCGCGACACCATTTTGCCCGTGGTGCCGATGTTCCACGTCAACGCCTGGGCGGTGCCCTACTGCGCGTTAATGGTGGGGTCGAAGCTGGTGTTTCCAGGCCCGAAGATGGGGGACGGCGAGACGCTGGCCAATCTGATGAACGCCGAGTCCGTCACCATCGCCCTCGGCGTGCCCACGGTCTGGTTGGGGCTGCTGAATCACCTCCAGGAGTCCGGCAAGACCGTGGAGTCGCTGGAGCGAACCGTGGTCGGCGGATCGGCCTGCCCGGCCTCCATCATGGACGCGTTCCGGACGCAGTACGGGGTCGAGACCATACATGCCTGGGGCATGACCGAGATGAGCCCGCTGGGCACGATTAATAATCCGCCCCGTGGCTTTGAGGCCATGAGCGAGGCCGACCAGGCGGCGTTGCGGGTCAAGCAGGGGCGTCCAGCCTTTGGCGTGGAGATGAAAATCGTCGACGAGGACGACAAGGAACTCCCCTGGGATGGCAAGGCCTTTGGCCGGCTCAAGGTGCGTGGCCCCTGGATTTGCTCGGCCTACTACAAGCGTGATGACACGGATGCCCACGATGCGGATGGCTGGTTCGATACCGGAGATGTGTCGACTATGGACAGTCACGGCATCATGCAGATCACCGACCGCGCCAAAGACGTGATCAAGTCGGGCGGCGAATGGATTAGCTCCATCGACCTGGAGAATGTCGCCATGTCCCATCCCGACATTGCCGAGGCGGCTGTCATCGGCGTGCCGCATGAAAAGTGGGCCGAGCGCCCCTTGCTCATTGTGGTGAACAAGCCAGGCAAGCAGCTGTCGGCCGCTGATGTGCTGTCGCACTTCGAAGGCAAGATCGCCAAGTGGTGGATGCCGGATGACGTGCAGTTTGTCGACGAGTTGCCGCATACGGCGACGGGCAAGATCAGCAAACTGCATCTGCGGCAGCAGTTTGCGGACTACAAGCTGCCGTCCTCAGCGGCGTAATCCGACAGTGGGCCGGCCTGAGCCGCCGGCCGAAGTTGTAGCGGCGAGCCGGCATTCGTGCCGGCTCGTTTGTTATTGGGGGAAGTGCGAATAGATCAGTGCTTCCCTGCGAGGTCAGGGCAACGTCACCTCCACCATCGCGGCCGGCAATTGTTCGCTGGCCACGTAGGCTGTCCGCCCGTCGGCACGCATCCCGCCGGCCTCGGTCTGTGGAAACTGGGGCAAATCAATACGCCGCGGGGCTCGGTTGAGGGCCGCCAGCCAGGATTCCCCATCTTGCCGTTCATACAGATAGGCGTCCTTGTAGGTCACCACGAGTGCCCGGCGGCCGTCAGCCGCAAAACTCATGGCCGTGGGCTGGCTCCGATTCGCGCCGTAGGCCGGGTCTTCGAGCAAATCCTGTTCGGTCGGCTCGGGAATGCTGTTCACGGTGCCGACGAATTCCGCCGTGGCAACCAGCGGTTGAGCGGCCAAGGGCACGCGATAAAGCCGGGGCGGCTGGTCGCGCTTGGTCAACAGATAGATGGCAGCCTCCCCGCTGTCCACCGCCACCGCCTCGCAATCGCGCGGGCCGTCCGGGTAGCGTAGATGCAGGGACGTGGTCACGGCAGTGGTGGTCTGGTCGGGTTCGGGCTCCTCCAGCCAATGCAGGGTCACCACAGGCCGCTGCGCCGAGTTGTCACCCACATCGGCGATCAGAAGCATCGGGCTGTCGTCCATTACGAAGGCGTCCATGTCCTCCCAGTCAAGATTCTGGAGAGCGGGCAGGTCGACCTCGCCCAGCGAGCGGCCCTGGCCGTCCACCGCATACAGGCGCGCCGCACCGCCGCTGTCGTTGTGCAGCCATAGCCGGTCGGCTGACACGCGGGATACCGCCAGGCCACTGGCTTCCTCGATGGCCGGATTCTCCAGGGCGACGACCCGCCCGGGTCCGTCCGGCAGCACCACCGGCTCGCTTTGGGCGCAGGCGCTGAGCAGGATGCCCATCGCCGGGAGCAGGAGGCTTGGGATACGATGTTTGGCGCACATAGCTTGAGTGATTCCCCAGGTGTTAATCCGATCGTACCGCCCACAGTTGACATGGCCGTGACTCTCGCCGGACGACCCGGGCTGCGCGATACATCGGAAACGCTGGTGCAGCCTCGCGTTCCCAAGGCTGTCGCTGCCTGCCTGGCGCTGGCTGCAGCCGTGCTAGGAGCGCTGACGTTGGCCGCTGCGTATGGCGGCGGGTTGTTCGCAATTGGCTGGGCGCAGCAGCTGTCGCCACGCGCTGCGGCCGCGCTTTGCGGCAGCGGTCTGGGCTTGTTGCTGCTGCTACTGGGCGGCCGCCGGCTGGGCATTGTGGTCGCAGCCCTGGGGACAGCATTCGCTGCGCTGGAGGTGCTGCAAATCCCGCTGGCCATACTGGGAAACGTTTGGCGCACGCCCGCAGGGGCGGACAGTGGCCGAACGCTGGGCCTGACGCTGTTCGCCGCCAGCACCGCGACCGTGTTGATGGGCTGGCGCCATGCCGGCGCCTCGCGGTGGGCAGGCGTGGAGCTGACAACGGCATTTCTTGTGGCGGCGGGAGCCGTCGGTATTCTGTCGGCCGGTGGCGCCGGCGGGTCGATCATGAGCTTGGGGGTGGGTCTGCCCACGCCCGCCGCCTTGGGTGTGATGATGATTGGCCTTGGGTTACAGGGCTTGATTTTGGACCCGACGGTGTCGCGCCGTCGGCGTCTGCGTCCGCTGATGTTCGCCTTGTCCGTGGTGGCATTGGGGATCTGGCTGGCCGTGGCACTGGCGCAGGCGCGACCGGATTCCGGGCTGGATGCCGTTGTCCTGGTGTTGGTGCTTGCGGCCGGGCCGGTCGGTGCGTGGTTTCTGGCACGCTCGGCCCATGTCGATGAGGTTCCCACCGAGGACACGGCCTACACGCCGGTGACCGAATCTCATGCGCTCGAGCAGTTGCGTGTGTTGGCCGAGACCAACGAGCAGGGCGTTTGTATTGTCGACGGCAATGGCCGCCTGACCCTGTTCAACGGTGCGCTGCAGGCCATGTATGGCTTCCGCGACAAGCCCTTTCTGGGGCATGCCTCGGGCAACGTATTCCGTATTTACGATATGCAATCCGGTCTGGCCATCCCCTGGAACAAGACGCCGCTGGCCAGAGCCATGCGAGGCCAGCGGATCGAAAACTTCGAGTTCAGCTTTCACCAGCGTGACGGGGCGGTTGTGCATGCCCGCGCCAGTGCCCACCCGGTGCGCGACGAACGCGGCCTGGGCGTGGGTGCCATTATGAGCGTGGAAGACATCACCCAGGCACGGGAGCAAAGCGAATTGCTGCGACGCCAGTCGGAGCTGGTGGCCAGAACCGGGGCCGAGCTGGAACGGGTGGCCTTTATTGCCGCCCATCATCTGCAGGAGCCCGTGCGCGGCATCAGCAGTTATGCCCAGCTGCTGTCCCGGCGCGTGGCCGATAACCCCGATGTACAGGACTATGTCCGCTACCTGACCCAGGAAAGTGGGCGAATCAAATCACTGACCCGGGATTTGCTGGCTTATCTGGAAACCGCGACCCGGCCCAAGATGCGCAGCTCAGTCGATTTGCAGGCGGTGGTCAACGCCGCACAGCAGACCATCGCCAAGCGCTATCCCGATCGCGAACTGATCTGCATCAAGGGGGCGCTGCCGATTGTGACCGCCGATCCCGCGCTGTTGACGCAGCTGTTCGAGCAGCTGTTCGACAACACGGTGAAGTTCAGTGACAGCAGCACGCCGTCGGTCACCATCGATTGCAGCCCCCAGGCTGAAGAATGGGCGCTGACGGTGACCGACAACGGACCGGGCATCCCGCCCGAACACGCCGAGAAGGTGTTCGAGTTGTTTGCCCAGCTGCACACCATCGGCACCTACGCGGGGAACGGTCTGGGCTTGGCGTTGGCGAAAAAGATCCTGCTAGTCCACGGCGGTCGTATTCGCGTGGATACGGAGACCGAGCGAGGCCTCAAGCTGCACTTGCTGCTGCCCTACCGGCCGCCGTCTGTCGATTTGGAGGCCGCGCCAGACACCGATCGCCCGGCCGCGGCCGAACCTGCGCCGAATACCGAGCCCACATTGACGGCGACAGGCCGTCGAATGCCTGGGCTGGACTAGGCCCGGGCGCAGCGGCCGGATGCCTGCCGGTTCAGGTCACCAGCGAGGGCTGGTCCCGACCCGTGATGACCTTAAGTCGGCAGAGTCGGTCGGCGATCAGGGCCAGCGGTGTCAGGACTTCCTGCGTGGGCAGTCGTAGTTCCCACTGGTCCTCGCGCAGCCATTCAAGATAAAGCCGCAGCGTCGCACCGCTGGTGCCGGTGCCCGATTTGCGCAGGACGATACGTGCCGTGTCCCCGAAGATCACCCGCAGGCCCTGGCCCTTGGCCTGGCTGCCGTCAATGGGGTCCACGTAGGCGAACTCGTCTGCAGCCGTCACCGTGAGCGCGTCGAACTGCTGGCCGGGGAGCTGCGACAGCTGCTGCCGCAGCGCGTCCATGACCGCTTCGGCGTCTTCGGCTTTCAAGCCTTCGTAGTCATGCCGCTCGTAGTAGTGCCGACCGTAAGTTGACCAGTGGTCGAGCATGATGTCGGCCACGCTTTGACCGGGTCGGCTGGCCAACAGGTTGAGCCAGGCGAGCACCGCCCACAGGCCATCTTTTTCGCGCACGTGGTCGGAGCCGGTGCCAAAGGATTCTTCACCGCAGACATGGATGCGCCCGGCGTCCAGCAAGTTGCAGAAAAACTTCCAGCCGGTCGGGGTTTCATGCGCCTCGAATCCCTGGCGTGCGGCCACGGCGTCCAATGCGCGACTGGTCGGCATGGAGCGTGCAGCACCTGCGATGCCGTCACGGTGACCCGGCATACAGCGGGTATTGGCAGCGATGACGGCGAGGCTGTCTCCCGGCGAGACGAACAGCCCGCGGCCTAGAATCATGTTGCGGTCGCCGTCTCCATCCGACGCGGCGGCAAAGTCCAGCGCCTGTCGGGTCACGACCTCGTCGGCCAGTTCGGCGGCGTAGACCAGGTTCGGGTCCGGGTGCCCTCCACCAAAATCGGATTGGGGTACCGCGTTACGCAGCACGGATTCAGGCGCCCCCAGGCGATGAACAAATAGCTCGCGTGCGTAGGGGCCGGTCACGGCGTGCATGGCATCGAACGCAAACTGGAAGCCAGAGTCGAGCAGGCTGCGGATGGCATCGAAGTCGAACTGCGTCTCCATGAGGTCGGCGTAGTCCTGGGTCGAATCCACGATTTGTACGGTCATGCCGCCGAGTCGGGTTTCACCAACCTGGCCGAGGTCGATCGGCGGTACATCCAGGCGCTGGTAGGCCGTGATGGCCCGGCTGCGGGCATAGATGGCATCCGTCAGCGTCGATGGTGCCTGGCCCCCGCCGCGCACGCTGAACTTGATCCCGAAGTCGCCATCCGGTCCGGCCGGGTTGTGGCTGGCAGAGAGCACAAAGCCCCCATGGGCGTCATGTTTGCGAATCAGGTGTGAGGCAGCCGGTGTGGACAGCAGGCCGTTTTTACCCACGATGACGCGGGCAATGCCTCGGGCAGCCGCCATCGCCAGCAGCGTCTGAATGGCCACATCGTTGTGATAGCGACCATCGCCGCCGACCACCAGCGTGCTGTCCTCGAATCCAGGGTGGGTGTCGAAGACGGACTGGATGAAATTCTCCAGATAATGCGGCTGCTGGAACACGCGAACCTGTTTGCGCAGGCCGGCCGTGCCGACTTGCTGGTCATCAAAAGGCGTGGATGAGATGGTCTGGACGGCTGCGTTCATGGACTGGCCTTGTTCTGCTGGGTATCGAAGGTCGGGCGAGGGGGATCGACCTCTCGCGGGGCCCAGTGGATCGCACGTCGGCCCCTGTGCGTCAAGCGCTTGCGTGCCGTGGAAGGCGCTGGGCATAGTGGAGACATGGAACTCGCCAACCCCAAACGATTGCTGCGACTCGGCCGCCCGGACAGCTTTTCCGGATTGATGAACCTGGTCGACGAAAACTACAACCGGTTTCAGCGTCTTGTGCCCGATCATCCGCTGCCGTATGAAACCGCCGTGTCACGCAGCACATCGGATTATGACCTCCACCTGACGGTCTTGGAGCGCTGCCGATACACGACCACCGTGCACCTGACCTACTGGTTCGAAACGCAGCCGGGAGAACGGCGCGCCGACCCCGATGTACGCCTACGCCTCTACCACGACGCTGGTGTGGCCGAAGTGGTCGACTCCTGTCGATCCCGCTGCGATTTCCTGCGTGATATCGATCCCGAAGTCGGTGGCTGGCTGCAGCGCCAGCACGCCCGCAACCTGATGGTTTACAAGTGGCTGGGCTACCTGCTGGACCAGGGGCATGGTTTTGCTATGGCCGCGCGGCCGCGACAGGCCGCTGAGCACAGGTAAGCCGATCTCGATCCGCCGGCTGCCTCGGCGGGCACAGCCCGCCGGGCAGCATCAGCGGTCGTTGTCGCAGGTTACAGCGCGTCGACGAACTTCAGAATGGCGTCTGTTTTCTCCTGCATCAGCGCCATGTCGCCACGCGACTCCACATTCAGACGGATGACCGGTTCGGTGTTGGACTTGCGCAGGTTGAATCGCCAGTCGGCAAAATCCACGGATAGCCCGTCGGTGCGATCGATGCGGCCGTCGCCCGCGAACTCAGCCTCGATCGCCGCGATGGTGGCATCGGCATCGGCAACCTTGCGGTTGATTTCGCCGCTGGCCGGGTAGGCCTCGATGCGCTCGTCCACCAGCTGGGACAGGGATTTGCCCTCGCGGCAGATCAGCTCGGCCACCATCAGCCACGGAATATTGCCGTTGTCGCAGTAGGCGAAGTCGCGGAAGTAGTGGTGCGCGCTCATCTCGCCGCCGTAGACCGCGTTCTCCTTGCGCATCCGCTCCTTGATGAAGGCATGGCCGGTCTTGGACATGATCGGCATGCCGCCCGCCTGCGTGACCTCATCCACCGTGTTCCAGGTCAGGCGAGGGTCGTGAATGATTTTGTCGCCGGGGGACTTGATCAGTAACGCCTTGGCGAGCAGGCCGACGATGTAATAGCCCTCGATGAAGCGGGCGTTCTCATCAAACAGGAAACAGCGGTCGAAATCGCCATCCCAGGCCACGCCGAAATCCGCACCATGCGCCTTGACGGCCTCTGCCGTCGCAGCGCGGTTTTCCGGAAGCAAGGGGTTGGGGATGCCGTTGGGGAAGGTCGGGTCCGGCTCGTGATGGACCTTGATGAACTCAAACGGCAGAAACGGTGCAAGGGCGTCGATGACCACGCCCGCGCCGCCATTGCCTGCATTCGTGACGATCTTGAGCGGGCGCAGCGTGTCGGTATTGAGATAGCCCAGCAGGTGCTGGATATAGGCCGCCCGATGTTCCAGCGGGACCAGCGTGGGGCGGATGTCGGGCAGGGGCGTGCTGTCTTCCGCCGCCCGGGCTTCGATGGATTTAAGGCCGGTGTCTCCACTAATCGGCTGGGCGCCGGCGCGGACGAGCTTCATGCCGTTGTAGCCGATCGGGTTATGGCTGGCCGTCACCATGATTCCGCCATCCATTTCGAAATGGAACGTGGCGAAATAAACCTCTTCGGTGCCGCAGAGCCCGATGTCATGGACTTCGCAGCCACCCTGCTGCAGTCCCAGCGCCAGTGCATCGACCAGGGCCTCGCTGGAGTCGCGAACATCGCGGCCGACGACGACACGCTTGGGTCGCAACTCGGCCGCGTACGCGCGCCCGATGCGAAAGGCCAGTTCCGGAGACAGGTCGTCCGGCACCTTGCCGCGTATGTCATAGGCTTTGAAACAACTCAGGCTGGCCATGCGTTCAGGTCCTTTGAATGCGAATGCGGGCGCCAATGATGCACCGCACATTGGGCCGCTGTCTGCCCGTGCCCCGGCTCGTCTGCGGGCGCCTGTCCTGACCGACCGCGGATCCTGTGGGGTGCCGCGACGCCAAGCTGCGCTAGTGATGGCGGGGAAATGATAATTACCCTTGCTTGTCATACGGATGCGCTGGCATGCTTCGGGCCACAGGCATATTGCGTGCTCCGTCGCTGCTCTGCGGTGGTTCCAGTAGGTAGAATTGATGGGAAAAACAGTGCGGATCGGTTGCTCGTCGGCTTTTTGGGGCGATACGTCCACCGCTGCGGCGCAGCTGGTCGAGAGTGGAAACATTGATTACCTGGTGGCCGATTATCTGGCCGAGATCACCATGTCGATCTTGGCTCTCAAACGCATGCGTGACCCGAAAGCGGGCTACTGCGAAGACTTTGTGCAGGTGCTCGCGCCCTTGTTGCAGTCGATCAAGTCACAAGGGATCCGCGTGGCGGCCAATGCCGGGGGGCTGAATCCGCAAGCGTGTCGGGACGCGCTGGCCGCAGCTGCCGAGCAGGCCGGCGTGGATTTGAAGATCGCTGCCGTCACCGGGGACGATTTACTGCCGCGCCAGGCTGAGTTCACCCACTGCGTGGACATGGACACCGGCGCCGAAATGCCTCGCGGCTTGGTGACGATGAATGCCTACCTGGGTGCGTTGCCGGTGCGCGATGCCCTGTTGGCCGGCGCCGATATTGTGGTGACGGGCCGCTGCGCCGATTCCGCGCTTGTGCTCGGGCCGCTCATGGCGGAGTTCGGTTGGGGCGAGGAAGACTACGACCGCCTGTCGGCGGGCTCGCTGGCAGGCCACATCATCGAATGTGGCGCGCAGTGCACAGGGGGGAACTTCACGGACTGGGAGCAGGTGCCCGGCTTCGACAACATGGGCTTTCCCATCGTGGAGGTCGAGCCCGACGGTCAGTTCATCGTGACCAAGCCGGAGGGAACCGGTGGCCTGGTGACGCCGCTGACTGTCGGCGAGCAATTGGTCTACGAGATCGCTGATCCGGGTGCCTACATCCTGCCGGATGTGGTCTGCGATTGGACCCAGGTCAGGCTGGAAGCTGCGGGCGAGGATCGGGTGCGAGTAGCGGGCGCCCGCGGGCGCCAGCCGACGGACCAGTACAAGGTGTCGGCGACCTACCCATCGGGGTTCCGCAGCCTGGCCAGTTTCGTTGTGGGCGGGCTGGACGCGGCGTCAAAAGGCCGCGCAGCAGCCGAGGCCCTGCTGAAGAAGATCGGCCGCTTGCTGGATGCGCGTGGGCTGGGCGGTTTTTTGCAAACTCAGATCGAGATCGTGGGTGCCGAGGCCATGTACGGCCCTCATAGCGCGGCATCAACGCGGGAGGTCACCGTGCGCATCGTTGCGACGCATACGAACCGGGACGCGCTCAAGCTTTTCGGGCGCGAGATCGCCCAGGCGGCGACAGGCATGGTGCCGGGCATTACCGGTTACTCGGGGCGGCCCAGTGTCACGCCGATCGTCCGCCTGTTCACCACGCTAGTACCCAAGGCACAGATCTCGGCCGCGATCGTCTCTGACGACGGCGAGCATCCGGTCGCCATTCCTACAGAATTTGCCGGCGACGATGTGTCGCCCGCTGACGCTGGCAGTGGCCAGCCGCCCGCATCGGATGCTGCCGTCAGCGTGCCGCTGGTTCGTCTTGCGGTTGCCCGGTCAGGCGATAAGGGGGATCACAGCAATATCGGTGTCATCGCGCGCGATCCAGCGTATCTGCCCTATATCGAACAGGCGCTGACCGCCGAGGCCGTGGCCGCGTATTTCGAGTACTTGCTGGCCGGTGATGTGACCCGTTGGGCCATGCCGGGCATCGGCGGATTCAACTTCCTGCTGCGGCATTCGCTGGGTGGCGGGGGCGTGGCGTCACTTCGAACCGACCCCCAG
This sequence comes from Abyssibacter profundi, assembly GCF_003151135.1. Taxonomy (NCBI): domain Bacteria; kingdom Pseudomonadati; phylum Pseudomonadota; class Gammaproteobacteria; order Chromatiales; family Oceanococcaceae; genus Abyssibacter; species Abyssibacter profundi. The sequence goes on along the minus strand of NZ_QEQK01000017.1, from coordinate 57,754 downwards.
GGCAAGTGCCACGCACAGATGCTGTTGAGCTATCCAATCCCGGTTTCGGCAGAAATTGCCTCCCGATTCGACTAAAGTGTGGGCCCCCATCCCACCTGACATCAGGACACAATGACGAACGGGAGCGACATCGAACGCGACGTCATGGAATACGACGTCGTCATCGTCGGCGCCGGACCGGCTGGTCTGGCCTGCGCCATGAAACTCAAGCAGGCGAATGCCGATCTGGCAGTTTGTGTGCTTGAGAAGGGCAGTTTCGTGGGCGCGCACGCGCTGGCGGGTGCCGTCATCGAACCAGAGCCGCTGGACGAACTGGTGCCGGGCTGGCGGGATGATCCACCAGAGATCTGCGTGCCGGCGACCAAGGACGAGTTCCTCAAGCTGAGCGAATCCGGCTCCATGAAGCTGCCGACGCCCCCGCAGATGCACAACAAGGGGCATTTCATCGTCAGCCTGATGAACATGATGGGTTGGCTGGCCGAAAAGGCCGAGGCCCTAGGCGTGGAGATCTACCCGGGCTTTCCAGCCGCCGAGGCGCTGATCGAGAACGACGTGGTTGTGGGTGTGCGCACCGGCGACATGGGCGTGGCCAAGGACGGTTCGCAAAAAGATGGATACACGCCGGGCATGGACCTGCGCGCCAAGGTCACCGTGCTGGCCGAAGGGGCGCGCGGCTCCGTCTCCAAGCAGCTGATCAAGCGCTACAAGCTGGCCGAAGGGCATGATCCTCAGAACTACAGCATCGGGCTGAAGGAGCTGTGGGAGGTGCCGGAAGGCCGCGTCGAGCCGGGCAAGATCGTCCACACTGTGGGCTGGCCGCTGCCCAATGATGTGTACGGTGGCAGCTTTCTCTACCACCTGACCGACAACCGCATTGCGCTGGGCTATGTCGTGGGTCTGGGCTACGGCGATCCGCGGCTCAAGCCCTTCGAGATGTTCCAGCAGTGGAAGCATCATCCCCAGGTCAAGCCGTTGCTGGAGGGAGGCAAGATTCTCTCCGCAGGTGCCCGGGCGATTGTCACGGGGGGCTGGCAGTCGCTGCCGACCACAGAAATGCCCGGTGCCATGCTGATCGGCTGTGCGGCCGGCACGCTGAACGTGCCGAAAATCAAAGGCGTTCACACCGCCATGCGGTCGGGCATGCTCGCCGCCGAGCACCTGACTGCGCAGCTCGACGCAAAGGGTTTCGATGCCAAGCTGCGGGAGTCCGCGGTGGCCAAGGAACTCAAGAAAGTCCGCAACATCAAGCCAGGCTTCAAGAAGGGCCTGTGGTTCGGCATGTTCAATGCCGCCTGGGAGACCGCGACCGCCGGGTTCTCGCCCTGGACGTTGTCCTCCAAGGCGGACTGGTCCCAGACCAAGAAGCTGGCCGAGCTGCCGCCTGAGCCGGCATTCCCCGAGGCACCGCGTGATTTGGCGCCCAAGGATCGACTGGCCTCGGTGTATTTTGCGGCCACGGAGCATGATGAGGATCAGCCAATTCACCTCAAGGTGACCGATCCGGATGTCTGCTTCACGAAATGCGAGGAGGAGTACGCCAATCCCTGCACGCGGTTCTGCCCGGCAGGGGTGTACGAGGTCGTCGAGGAGGCCGCAGGTAAGCGCCTGCAGATCAACTCGGCCAACTGCGTGCACTGCAAGACGTGCGATATTAAGGATCCCTATCAAGTGATTAACTGGGTCACGCCGGAAGGCGGATCCGGGCCGAACTACCAGAACTTGTAGGGCATTGGGCGGACTGGCGCCGGGCGCGGGTCCGACATACACGGAACTCAGAGAACTGTTGAGCCTAACAACATGAAAGTACTTGTGAGCGTGAAGCGCGTTGTGGATTACAACGTGCGAATCCAGGTGAAGGGAGACGGATCCGGCGTGCAGACCGAAGGTGTCAAGCACTCCATGAATCCGTTTGACGAGATCGCGGTCGAGCAGGCCATTCGCATGAAGGAGGCCGGCACGGCGTCCGAGGTCATTGCCGTGACCATCGGTGACGACAAGGCTGTGGAAACCCTGCGCACGGCGCTGGCCTTCGGCTGCGACAAGGCCATCCACGTCAAGACCGATGAGGCCGTTGCACCGACGACGGCGGCCGCTGTATTCGCCAAGCTGGCCGAGGCCGAAGGCCCGGACGTGTTCCTGATGGGCAAGCAGGCCATCGATGACGATAGCAACCAGACCGGTCAGATGACGTCGGCCAAGCTGGGCTGGCCGCAGGCAACCTTCGCCTCGACCATCGAGATTGCCGACGGCAAGGCCACGGTGGCGCGAGAGGTCGATGAAGGCCTGGAAACCATCGAAGTGGATCTGCCCGCCGTGATCACCACGGACCTGCGCCTGAACGAACCGCGCTACCTCAAGCTGCCGGACATCATGAAGGCCAAGCGTAAGCCGGTGGATACCAAGACGCTGGACGACCTGGGCGTGACGCCCAAGGCCGGCCTCACCGTCACCAAGACCGCACCGCCGCCCGAGCGCGAGGCCGGTGTCATGGTCAAGTCCACCGATGAACTGATTTCTGCATTGAAAGACAAGGGGTTGCTCTAATGGCTTCTGTATTGCTGATTGCGCAACATCTCGGCGGTGAGCTGAATAGCTCGACGTCCAAGGCCATGGCCTGTGCCAAGGCCATCGGTGACGTGACCGTGGCGGTGTTCGCCGAATCCGGCCAGGCCGTGGCCGATGCCGCCGCCACGCTGGAAGGCGCGAGCAAGGTCGTGCTGGTGGACCGGGCCGAGAACGCCGAACCGGTCGCCGCCATCCTGGCGCCCCAGATCGCCAAGCTGGCCCAGGACCTGGGTGTCAGCCACGTGGTTGGCCCGAACACCACCTTTGGCAAAGATTTGATGCCACGCGTGGCCGCGCTGCTCGACAGCGTCATGGTCACCGACATCATGTCGGTCGAGGGTCCGTACAGCTTCCAGCGCCCGATCTACGCCGGCAACGCCATCGTGTCTGTCGACGCGCCGCAGGACGGCATTCTGGTCGGCTCGGCTCGTACCGCATCCTTTAAGGCTGTCGGCGAACAGTCCGCCTGCCCGGTGGAAGCGGTGACCGTGGACGCCGAGCTGCCGACCCATACCCGCTTTGTGAAGCGTGAAGGTGCCGGCGGCGATCGCCCCGACCTGCAGTCCGCGCCCAAAGTGGTATCGGGCGGACGTGGCGTGGGCAGCGAAGAAAACTTCGAGATCATTTACCGCATGGCCGACAAGATCGGCGCTGCCGTGGGTGCATCGCGTGCGGCGGTCGATTCCGGCTTCTGCGCCAATGACATGCAGGTCGGCCAGACCGGTAAGGTCATCGCGCCTGAGCTGTACATGTGTTTCGGCATTTCGGGTGCGATCCAGCATCTGGCGGGTATCAAGGACGCCGGTTGCATCGTGGCCGTGAACAAGGACGAGGAAGCCTCGATCTTCGAGGTGGCGGATATCGGCCTGGTGGGTGACCTGTTCGAGGTCATCCCGGAGCTTGAATCCAAGCTGTAGCGCCTGACCGGGCGGCTGGCGGGGATGGAACCTGCCAGCCGCTCGCAAACCATCCACCGAAGAACCCGCGTGCCCGGCCCAGGGCCCAGACAAGACGGGATCAGGATGGCTTTGTATTGAACATTTGTTCAGTGTGATTTGGAGGAGCATTCGTTGAGCTACGCCTCAGTCCTCAAGCCAGGACTCTTTGCCGGCCAGACTCACGTCGTCACGGGCGGTGGGTCAGGCATTGGTCGCTGCACCGCACATGAGTTGGCCGCGCTCGGTGCTCATGTCATCGTCACCGGCCGCACCCAGTCCAAGCTGGACGCCGTGGTGGCCGAGATCACCGCGGATGGCGGTACAGCCAGCGCCCAGGCCTTCGACATCCGCGATGAAGACGCCGTCAAGACTGCGGTGCAGGCGATGGTGACTCAGCACGGGCCGATTCACGGCCTGGTCAATAATGCCGGCGGGCAGTTTCCCAGCCCGGCGATGATGATGAGCAAGAATGGTTTCGATGCCGTGGTCCGCAACAACCTCACGGGTGGATTTCTGGTGGCGCGGGAGGTGCTGCTGCAATCCATGCGAGATACCGGCGGTGCCATCGTCAACATCGTGGCCGACATGTGGGGCGGGATGCCCGGCATGGCCCATTCAGGCGCCGCGCGTGCCGGAATGGTCAACCTGACCGAGACACTGGCCGTCGAATGGGCCCAGTTTGGGGTCCGCGTGAATGCGGTGGCGCCTGGCTGGGTCGCATCTAGCGGCATGGACAGTTACGACCCCGCGTTCACCCAGCAGATCATCCCCATGATGTCGGAGCTGGTGCCGCTCAAGCGCATGTCTACCGAGGCCGAGGTCAGTTCGGCCATTTGCTTTTTGCTGTCCGAGGGCGCGGCCTTCATCTCGGGCAGCTGCGTGAAGATCGACGGCGCGGCCAGCTTGAATGCCAAATTGTTTCCGCTGCCGGATCACGACCGCTCCAGGCCCTACCAGGGTTTTCATCGCTATCAGCCGCCCAAGGCCGTGGCTGATAGCGATTAGGCCGCGCGCCCACCCGCGGGGGTAGCGCTGACCGGCGCGCCGCGGACAACACTTCAATAAACGCCGGGCGGGTTGGCCCGGCTCCAGTGACAGGGATGAGGAGACACCATGCCGGCCATTGAATCAAAGATCAGCCCGACCTCTGCGGATTTTCAGAAGAACCGAGAGGACATGCTGGCCGAGATCAAGCGCTTTCGCGACGTCGAGGCCAAGGTCCATGCGACCGAGGAAGCCAAGCGCGAGAAATTCCATGGACGCGGACAGTTATTGCCGCGCGAACGCGTGCACCTGCTGCTGGATCGCGGGTCCCCGTTCCTGGAGCTGTCGACGCTTTGTGGCTATAAGCATCACGACGACAAGGACGGGTCGCTGGCCGGTGGCAACACGATCATCGGCATCGGCTATGTCTCCGGCGTGCGCTGCATGATCTCCGCGTCGAATTCGGCGGTGAAGGGCGGCACGATGACGCCGTTCGGCGTGCAGAAGACGCTGCGCATTCAGGAGATCGCGCTGAAGCAGAAGCTGCCTGTGGTCTCGCTGATCGAATCCGGCGGTGCCAACCTGTTGTATCAGGCCGAGGTGTTCATTCCCGGCGGCAAGACCTTCGCCAACCAGGCTCGGCTGTCGGCGGCTGGTATTCCCCAGGTGACGGTCGTACATGGCTCGTCGACGGCGGGCGGCGCCTACATGCCGGGCCTGTCCGATCACGTGATCATGGTGCGTAAGAAGGCCAAGGTGTTTCTGGCCGGGCCGCCGCTGTTGCGCGCGGCCACCGGTGAGATTGCCAAGGATGAGGACCTGGGCGGCGCCGAGATGCACTGTCAGGTGGCCGGCACCTCGGAATTTATTGCCGAGGACGATGCCGACGGTATTCGTCTGGCCCGCGAGGTGGTTGCCAAGCTGGGGTGGAACACCACGGCGCCAGCCCCACAGCTCAAGGCCTTCGAAGCGCCGCGTTATGCCCCCGAGGAACTGCTGGGCGTGGTGCCGGCGGATTACCGCCGCCCGTATGATTGCCGCGAGGTCATCGCCCGGCTGGTCGATGGCAGCGAGTTTCTGGAGTACAAGAACGAATACGACCAGCAGACCATTTGCGGTCGCGCCAGTATTTATGGGCAGCCCATCGGGATCGTGAGCAATAACGGTCCAATCACGACCAAGGGGGCGACCAAGGCTGCGCAGTTCATGCAACTGTGTGTGCAAACCCAGACGCCCTTGGTCTACCTGATGAACACCACCGGCTACATGGTGGGCACCGAGTCGGAGCAGGGCGGTATCGTCAAGCATGGCTCCAAGATGGTCCAGGCCGTCGCGAATGCATCCGTGCCCAGAATCACCATTGTCATGGGTGGCAGCTTTGGGGCCGGCAACTACGGCATGTGCGGACGCGGCTTCGACCCGGATTTCATTTTCGCCTGGCCCAACTCCCGAACCGCTGTCATGGGCGGCGAGCAGGCGGCCAAGGTCATGACCATCATCAATAAGGCCAAGGCGCAGGCTGCAGGACAGGAATTTCCCGAAGAGCAGGCGGCCAAGGCTGAGGCCAATCTGGTGGGCCTATTCAACAAGGAAGCGGATGCTCTGGCGGCCACCGCCCGGTTATTCGACGACGGCCTGATCGATCCCCGCGACACCCGGCGGGTATTGGGTTTCACCTTGTCGATCTGCCAGGACGCCAAACGGCGCGAGGTGGCCCCGAACAGCTTTGGTGTGGCGCGCATGTAGACCATCAGGACTCGGGCAGGTCATCACGACCGCCCGGCTCGCGCGGAGGTGCGATCGGGCTCGCCAACCATCCGTTGGCGGTTGCCACACCCAGAATCAGCGCAGATAACTAGCGGAGACAGCGATGCAGCGCACGCACGAACATCAGGAAATCTATCGGACCGTCGAACGGTTCGTCGTCGATGAAATCAACCCACATGTGGCCGAATGGGAGCGCGACGGCGTGTTCCCCGCCCATGAAGTCTTCAAGAAAATGGGCGACCTCGGAATTCTGGGCATCAACAAGCCCGAAGAGGTGGGCGGCATGGGGCTGGATTACAGCTACCAAATGGAGTTCGCCGAAGCGCTTGGTGCCTGCACCTGCGGCGGGATTCCGATGGCCATCGGCGTGCAGACCGATATGGCGACGCCGGCGCTGGCCCGCTTCGGCTCCGATTTTCTGAAGGATCATTTTCTCAAGCCTGCGGTCGCCGGGGATCAGGTGGCTGCCATCGCCGTCAGCGAACCGGGGGCAGGCTCCGATGTGGCGGGGATCAAGACCACCGCCCGGCGCGAGGGCGATGAGTACGTCATCAGCGGCTCCAAGCAGTGGATTACCAATGGCACCCAGGCTGATTGGGCCTGCACCCTGGTCAACACAGGGGACGCCGACCCCAGCAGCCGCCACGGAAACAAGTCGCTCATCGTCATCCCGCTGGACGCCAAGGGTGTGGACCGCACGACCAAGCTCGACAAGCTCGGTCAGCGCAGCTCGGACACGGCGATCATTTTTTTCGATGACGTGCGTGTGCCGGCCAAGCATCTGATTGGCGAGGAGGGCAAGGGTTTCGTCTACCAGATGATGCAGTTCCAGGAAGAGCGGCTGTTTCTATCGGCCAGCATCCTCAAGGCCATGGACCGGGTGCTGGACGACACCATCGACTACACCCGCGGCCGTAAGGCCTTCGGGCAGAGCGTGTTGGACAACCAGTACGTGCAGTTCCGGCTCGCCGAGCTGGCCACCGAGATCGAGGCCGTGCGCGGCATTATCGACAAGGCCGTGGGCGCGTTGCTGGCCGGTGAGGACGTGACGCTGCTGGCCTCCATGGCCAAGCTCAAGAGTGCGCGGGTGGCGCGTGAGGTCTGCGATGCCTCGCTGCAGTTCTGGGGCGGTCAGGGCTTCATGTGGGAGTCCACCGTGGCCCAGTTCTATCGCGACCTGCGCCTGCACTCGATTGGCGGGGGCGCGGATGAAGTCATGCTGCAAATTATCAGCAAGCGGCTGGGTCTGGGCGGCAAGCGCAAGTCAGGCTGAAGGAGATCCACATGACCACATTGCCCGAAACCCCGAATGCCCTGGTCGAGCTCCGCTCGGGAGTCCTGCATTTCACCTTCAACCGACCGGACGCCCGCAATGCCATGTCGGTCGGTTTGCTGAACGACCTTTGCAACACCTTCGATGCCATTGCGGAGGATCGGTCGATCCGCGCTGTCGTACTGCGCGGGGCCGGCGGCAATTTCTGTGCAGGGGGTGATATCAAGGACATGGCCTCTGCCCGGCAGGCGCCTCGCACCCAGCATTCCGACCCGGTGATCGACTATTCACGGGCCTTCGGAACCATGCTGCGCAAGGTCAACGAGGCACCACAGGCCACGATCGCGCTGATCGAAGGCGCCGTGCTGGGTGGCGGGTTTGGCCTTTGCTGTGTCAGCGATGTGGCCATCGCCGTTGCAGACGCCCGGTTCGGGCTGCCCGAAACCGGCCTGGGATTGCCGCCGGCCCAGATCGCACCCTTCGTGGTGGAGCGAGTCGGGTTGACCGAGGCACGTCGCCTGGGTGTTTGCGGCGGTCGATTTGACGGTGCCGAGGCGGCCCGCCTGGGCTTGGTGCATTTCGTCGAATCGGACGCGGCCTCTCTGGAGGCCCGGCTGGACGAGGTACTCGACCAAATCCGTCGGTGTGCGCCGCAGGCCAATGCCGTGACCAAACGCATCATGCTCGGCGTGTCTCGCGCCGATCCTGACGATTTGCTGGATGACGCCGCACGGGATTTTGCCGAATGCCTGCGAGGCGATGAGGGGACCGAAGGCACGATGGCCTTTATCGAAAAACGGCTGCCGAACTGGGCCGCCAAGGACTAGCCAGCCGGGCCGCGAGGCCGGGCATCGAGGAGACGAGGACGCAACATGGGACGTTTTTCAAAAGTGCTGGTCGCCAATCGCGGCGAGATTGCCTGTCGGGTCATCGAGGGCGCGGGCAGCGCCGGCTACCAGACCGTCGCGGTTTACTCGGACGCCGACCGGGCGGCCCGCCACGTCACCCTGGCGGACGAGGCTGTCCGTCTTGGGCCGGCGCCGGTGGGTGAGTCCTACCTGGTCATCGACAAGATCATCGATGCGGCTCGACGTTCCGGAGCTGATGCCATCCATCCTGGTTATGGGTTTCTGGCCGAGAACGCCGAGTTTGCACAGGCCTGCGCAGACGCCGGCATTGTGTTCATCGGACCGTCGCCCGAAGCCATCACGCTGATGGGTAACAAGCGGCAGTCCAAGATCAAGATGATCGATGCGGGCGTGCCCTGTGTTCCCGGCTATGAGGGCGGTGACCAGGACGATGCCGTGCTGACGGCGGAAGCCGAGAAGATCGGCGTGCCGGTGATGATCAAGGCGGCTGCCGGCGGTGGGGGGCGCGGCATGCGCCTTTGTGATGATGCCTCCAAGTTGGGTGACATGATCCGCTCGGCGCGTAGCGAGGCGCAGAACGCCTTCGGCAATGGCGAGCTGATTCTGGAGAAGGCCGTGGTTGGGGCCCGGCATGTCGAGATTCAGGTCTTCGGCGACACCCACGGCCACGTGATTCATCTGGGCGAACGCGACTGCTCTGTCCAGCGCCGCAATCAGAAAATCGTTGAGGAATCTCCGTCACCCGCGGTTGACCCCGATCTGCGTGCGCGCATGGGTGAGGCCGCAGTGTCTGCCGCCCGGTCCATTAACTATGTCGGCGCTGGCACGGTGGAATTCTTGCTGGGTGCGGATGGGGCGTTCTACTTCTTGGAAATGAATACCCGGTTGCAGGTAGAGCATCCTGTGACCGAGCTCGTCACGGGGATCGATCTGGTGGCCTGGCAGCTGCGGATTGCCCAGGGTGACCCGCTTCCACTGGCCCAGGACGCCGTTGAGCAGCGAGGCCATGCCATCGAAGTCCGGCTATGCGCGGAGGACCCGCGCACGGGTTACGTGCCGCAGACCGGCCCGATCGCTGCCTGGACGATTCCTTCCGGTGAGGGCATTCGGGTCGACCATGGCCTGTTGCCTGATGGCGAGATCAGTCCGTACTACGACTCAATGGTGGCCAAGGTCATTGCCTGGGGCGAGGACCGTGAGTCCGCTCGCACCCGGCTGCTGCGGGCCCTGGCCGCCACGCGCCTGCATGGTGTGGTCTCCAACCTCGATTTGCTCAAGGACATCCTGGCTGAGCCTCATTTTGCTGCAGGCGACTTCCACACCGGCTACATGCCCCAGCATTTCAGCGAGCAAAGCCTCGCGGAGCTAGCACCTGAGCCATTGCTTTACGCATTGGCGGCCCTGGCGATTTATCGCTCGGATGCCGCGAGCCTGCAGGCGCAGGCCGAATTGCCCACGGAGCTGGCAGATTGGCACAGCGCGCCTGGCGGCGATATCGGGATGACCGTGGCCTGGGACGCGCAGCGCCACGCGATCACGCTGGTCCATGCACGCGGCGGTCGGTACATGGTCACGCTAGCCGACGAACAGCACGAGTTCATTGTCGAGGCGTCTGGTGCCGACTACACCCGCCTGCAAATCGATGGCGTTTCTGCCCGGATCGAATACACCCGAGTCGGGGATGCGCTTTGGTTAACGGCCCAAGGCCGCAGCTACTGCTTCCGTGACGTGACCCTGGAACCGGCGCAGGCCGCGGCCCCCGGCGCCGATGGGCGTATCGTTGCCAGCAGTGACGGCAAGTTGTTGGACGTGCGGGTGCAGGCCGGTGATTCGGTTGAGGCCGGGCAGACGGTGGCCGTGCTGGAAGCCATGAAAATGGAGTTTCAACTCACCACCCCGGTGGCCGGCGAAGTGGAATCGGTTGAGGCGGCCGCGGGCGATCAGGTCAGCAATCGACAGCTGTTGGTCAAGATTCAGCCGGCGAGCGACGCCGGTTGATTCAACACGCCGTCGACCACCAGGCCGTCGTCGGGGGAAACATCAAACCCGGATCGAGCTGAGCGCAGACCCCCGCCATCGGCATCCACTCGCTGCGGCCTGTGCAGACGGTCGATGCCGGCTCGCCGGGCCCGGTCAGCCTGCTCGGCGGTTTGGATGTCCTGTGCGGTGAGTGTTAATTGCAGGGGCTCGGCCATTCCGAGCACGGCCTTGACCAGCGTCAGGGCGTGGGTGGCGTCTCGCAGCATGTTGGGATCGATCATGACCTGCTGAATAGGCAAATCGACCAGCCGGGCAATCGGGGCCATCCGCTGTCCGAAGTGGCCCACCGCCAGTCGAACCCCACCTTCCACGCAGCGCAGCAAGCGCTCGGCTACGCGCGAGCCGGGTTCCGGCAGGTCTGCCTCATGTACCTCCAGCGTTAGCGTCTCGGGTGGCAGGCAGGCATTGGAGATGGCAGCGAACACATCATCAACCAGGCTGTCGCCCATGAGCTGTTGATGGCTGAGCGCCACACTGACACAGCCAGCCCCCGTCCGCGCTCGTAATGCCGCATAGTCTGCCGTCGCCCGGAGCAGGGTCCAGCTGGTGAGTTCTGCGAGTGTGTCGCCGGCCGGCTCGGTTTTCAGCAGTTCCGAAGCGGGCGCGCGACCGTCGGCCGCGTTCACCCAGGCCAGGGTGGAGCGGTACTGCACTGTCTGGGCGCCACGCCCCTCGATGACCGGCTCGTACTGCAATTGCAGGGCGCCATCACGAATGCTTCCGGAAAACGGCGAGGCATGCTTTGTTTCGTTGGCCGGCAGGCCGGGTAGTGAGAATCCGCGAGCCGCCCGGTCATTGGCGCGAATGCGCTCGAGCAGGGCATCGATCAGCGTGTGGATGATCGGATGGACGCCTTCCAGGTGGTTGGTCAAGTCTTCAGTGGTGACGACTCGGACCGTGCACTCGGTCAGGGCGGTGACGGTTGCGGTTCGACCTTCACCGTCGATCAGCGATAGCTCGCCCACCATCTGCCCCTCGCCCAGTCGGGCCAGCAGTGTTCGTCCATCGGCGGTTTCGCGCCAGACCGCGACTTCTCCGCGCTCGATGATGTACGCATTCGCGCTGTCATCCGCCGTAGCGATCAGCGTGTCACCGGGCCGGAAACGTTGCCGCGATGTTGCAGAAAAACCCATTGCTGCACTCCCTCCGTGGAGAGTCATCATTGAAATTGATGACGGAATCGGGTTCTATTGTTCAAAACGGACTGAAAGAAAAGAATTCTCTTCACAGGCCAGACAGTGCAAGGTAGCTTAGGCCGGCCAACGGAAGATGTGACCGAGGACACAACGGCGTGCAAGACACCGGTGAACTGACGGCTGGCGGGACCGATGGTCTCTTTTCGGCGCTCTACCAGCAGCTGCGGCAGGAAGCCCGCAAGCAGCGGCGTCGCGTGGGCGGCGGGGTCGATACGACCGCATTGGTCAACGAGAGCTACCTCAAGCTCATGCGTTCGGACCTTTGGCATTCCAGGCAGCATTTTCTACGGACCGCGGCGGCCGCGATGCGCCAGGTTCTGGTCGACGAGGCCAGGGCCCGACTTGCGGAAAAGCGCGGGTCTGGTGAGGTCCCGTTGTCGCTGGACAAGACGGGGATGGCCGACATCGTGCCGGGCAGCCACGACGATCCCAATATGACTCTGGGCATCGATGCGGCGTTGGTGCGCTTGGCCGCTCATAACGAACGGCTGGCACGGGTGGTCGAGTGCCGTTACTTTGCCGGCTATTCAGAGCAGGAAACGGCCGACATTCTGGAGGTCACCGAGCGCACGGTGCGCCGCGACTGGGTCAAGGCAAGAGCATTTCTGTTCGCAGAACTGGACGCCAAGTCCTAGGGAAACACTGCTCTATTCGCGCCGCCAAGACGGAGCCGGTTTGCGTGCGAGTCCAGGCGGAGTGAGTGCCGCTTGGTGATTCCAAGTCAGCGAACGACACGAATGCGTTGGGAACGTATTCGGACGACTGAAGGCCGGCCCGTAGGGCGAAGCGCACGGATGCGTTTCGCAACGTAGGATCGCTGGAAACCCGGCCCGTTCCGTCTGGATTGCGCCTGCAAACAGGCCAGACTGCGTTGGCCGGTGCATCCACGCGCCTCCCCCGGTGCGCCCGCCTTCGGCGGTTTCAATTTGCTCCCGGCGAATGGGTGCTCGTCGTTCATTGGGAATGACCAAACTTCGCTCCTCGCGCCTTGCCTGGCCTGTTTGCAGGCAGCAATTTGGCGGTGCGAATAGATCAGTGCTTCCCTAGCTCCGGGGTGCAAACGCCTCGGCAATGACCCAACCCAGTGTCGTCACCGCACCCAACCAGATCAGCACCGCTGCCACGCTATGAAAGGCCAGGCTCACACCCGGGAGCAGTGCCGCAATCGCTAGCAACGCCCGCATACGGGGGGCATGCGCCTTGCGTCTACGTTGGCCAGAAACCCTGAGCCTTTTGGGGTCTCCCCAGGCCAGCCAGGCCATGGGAAGCGCACTGAGCAGTGCCAGCAACCAGGCCAGGCTCATACGACGGCCTCCTGCGTTGATGCGGCGTGGACGGGTTTGCGCTGGTCGGCCGGTCTGGCACCAAACCAGCACAGCAGCCAGCAGGCCAGGGCTCCACAGAGCATGACCAAATCGCCGGCCACAATGCCGTTGCGACCGGTGCTCAAGGCTTCAGCCCACCCGGGTCCTCCGGTGAGCATGCGAACGGCCGGCAAGCCGAGCAACGCCAGGCCGGTCAGCGCAACGATGCACCTGCGAATATGTAGGCTGCTACGGGCAAGGCCAGCAATGAAAAGACTGAGCAACACGCCACAGCCGAAGACCCACCACTGTGCGCTGAGCACCGGCCAGCCCTTGGACTGGGCCACGAAGGTGCCATAGGGGGTCATGGCCATGGACAAGGGCAAGCCATAGCCGACCCAATGGACGACGCGAGTCATCCGCTGCCAGAAAGGTTGGGTTGCACGACGCTGTGTCCACAGCAACAGGCCGGTCAGGGCGACATAAGCGCCCGCGAATCCAAGCGCGAACCAGGCAGCCTTGGACGCCAGTCCGGCGAAGTGTCCGAAATGCAACGGCGCCATTAACGCCGCCACCGTATTACCTGCAGACGGTTGCTGACCCACCAGCACCGGCTGGTCACGCAGGAACTGTCCTGATTCGGCGGCATAAACCGGTGAGCGGCCCGTTAGCATGCCCTCGCGCGCGGGTGAGAAGACGCGGATTTCAGCGCCCGCCTTGCCCCAGTGGCCTCCGGCGACAAAATTGGGGCGTACGCCTGTGCGTTGCTCTGCATCATTCAGGATGGCATCGAGGTTGGCGACCGGGACATCGCGATCCTCGATGGTGGCCGGTTCACCAAACACCTCCGCCAGTGCCCGTTCCTGGTCACCTTCGAAGACCACCATGGCCATCGCAGGTAGTCCCAGACTGGTTGCGAAGCTGAAGAAGCTGCCGGTGAACGCCAGCACGAAAGCGAAGGGGAGTGTCCAGGTGCCCGCGATGACATGGGCGTCACGGGCCCGCAGCAGCCCATCCTTATGACGGCGGATGGTGAAGAGTTCGCGTATCAGGTGTCGGTGAACAAGAAACCCCGTGATTGCAGCCACCATCATGATCAAACCGAGGACGCCGGTGACAAATAAACCCCAGGGGCTGGGAATATGCAGGCGAACATGCAACTCGACAAAAAAATCCGCCAGCGCGTCAGCGACGTGACGGGCCTCGTCCAACACCGCTTCCGGCCCTTCCACACGGTTGATCACCTGCAGCCGATTTGGATCGATTGCGTAGAGCACACCGTAGTGCGGTGCCGGCTCGCTTGATCCGGGCGTCGGGCTTGCAGGCTGATGACCTTCGAACTGGAGCATCAGTCGACCACCGGCAGACGAGAACAGAAAGAACTCCTCCCGATACGCCGGATCGACCTGGTCGGCCAGAGTCTGCACCAGGGTGTTGATACCGCTGGGCAGGCCGGTTTCAGAAGGGGTAGCGAGGGGGTTGGACCAGTCACCAATCTCGGTCGAGAACACGGCCACCGTCCCGGTGCAGATGACTGCGTAGAGCAGCAAGCCCAGCAGGACGCCTGACCAGCCATGGATGGAGAGCAGGTGCTTGGTCCGCTCTTGCGACAGTTTGATCATGCGGTCGCCCCGAGGTGGTAGGCGATCAGTCCGCCATGGGTGAGCAGGATTGCGGCCATGACTGCGCCAGCGCGTAACAGGCGCGGGTCGGTCAAGCTGTACAGAAACAGCAGCGCCCAGATAAGCGGGAACAGGACGACTGGGAAGACGAGATTGTCGATGCCAGCCGCGCCCTTGGGTAGATAAAGTGCGGCGCCGGCCATGAGTACCCAGCTGGCGATGAAGGCGATCGGGCCGGCCAACAGACCGCGTATCCAGGCGCGGAGTCGAGGTGCTGCAGCCGCAGGCGGCGGGGCGGAACGGGTGGCGGTGGTCATCGTGATCAAGGCATGAGAATGCGAATAAGTATCACCCGGATTATCGTCGGGGTCATATCGAGTGACGTCAATTTGATGTTTACGGGCAGTCCAGAGCAGTGCTTAGCTATTCGCGCGCTATCAGGGCGGCGCTGGGTCTTCAGGCGCAGCTGGATCTGAGCTACGTGGATGCCCAGTTCCGCCAGGCTGACAATAATCCGGAGCAGCGCAGCGATGCCTATGCGCTACTCAATGGCCGGATTGCCTGGCGCTTCGCCCGCGCCGAGGTGTATGTGGCGGGTCGCAATCTGCTCGATCGCTTTTATCTCACGCAGCGCGCGTTTGGCCGCTTCCGTGCGGGCGATCCGAGAACCCTGTTCGCGGGCATCGACGTGGCGTTCGACTAAGACGCGGGCGGCACGCCCAGGCCAAACGCAACGCGGCCCCCGAAGGAGCCGCGTTGCGTGCCTGAAGGCGAAGCTGTCGCCCGGCTGCTACGCCCGGGCTGCGTCCAGCGGTGGTGCGAACTGGGTCAGTTCGATGCCTTCGACAGCCGCCTTGTACTCATCCACGCTGGGCGTGCGGCCCAGGATCGTCGACAGCACCACAACCGGTGTGGAGGCCAGCAGGGACTCACCCTTCTTGTCGTCGGCGTCTTCCACGACGCGACCCTGGAAGAGACGGGTGGAGGTGGCCATGACAGTGTCGCCCTTTTCGGCCTTTTCCTGGTTGCCCATGCAGAGATTACAGCCGGGGCGTTCGAGGTACATGATGTTCTCGTACTTCACGCGCGCACTGCTCTTGGGTGCCGCATCGTCGAACTCGAAGCCGGCGTGCTTCTGGAAAATTTCCCAGTCACCCTCGGCCTTGAGTTCATCGATGATGTTGTAGGTCGGCGGTGCGACCACCAGCGGCGCCTTGAACTCGATCTTGCTGTTCTGCTTTTCCAGGTTGCGGAGCATGTGGGCAATGATCTTCATGTCGCCCTTGTGCACCATGCAGGAGCCGACAAAGCCCAGGTCGACCTTCTTCTCGGCCTTGTAGTAGGAGACCGGGCGGATGGTGTCGTGGGTGTAACGACGCGAAACATCCGCGTTGTTGACGTCTGGGTCGGCGATCATCGGCTCGTCGATTTGATCCAGATCGACAACGAACTCGGCGAAGTACTGGGCATTGCTGTCGGGCTTGAGAGCGGGCTCGCTGCCGGAGCGGATCTCGGCAATGCGCTGGTCGGCTTTTTCGATCAGGCCGTGCAGCGTGCGGGCGTCGTTCTCCATGCCCTTGTCGATCATGATCTGGATGCGGCTCTTGGCCAGCTCCAGCGACTCGATCAGGGTGTCGTCGTTGGAGATGCAAACGGCCGCCTTGGCCTTCATTTCGGCGGTCCAATCGGTGAAGGTGAACGCTTGGTCAGCCAGCAGCGTGCCGATGTGCACCTCGACCACGCGCCCCTGGAAGACGTTGTCGCCGAACTGCTTGAGCATTTGCGCCTGGGTGGCATGGACGACATCACGGAAGTCCATGTGGTCCTTCAGCCGGCCCTTGAACGTGACCTTGACGGACTCGGGAATCGGCATGGTGGCCTCGCCGGTGGCCAGAGCCAGGGCCACGGTGCCGGAGTCGGCACCAAACGCCACGCCCTTGGACATGCGGGTATGCGAGTCGCCGCCAATGATCACAGCGCGGTCATCCACGGTAATGTCGTTCAGCACCTTGTGGATGACGTCGGTCATCGGGTGGTAAACGCCCTTGGGGTCGCGAGCGGTGATCAGGCCAAAGGCGTTCATGAAGCCCATCAGCTTCGGAATGTTTTTCTGCGCCTTGAGATCCCAGACCGAGGCCGTGTGGCAGCCGGACTGGTATGCGCCATCGACCTTCGGTGAGATCACCGTGGCGGCCATGGCTTCCAGTTCCTGCACGGTCATCAGCCCGGTGGTGTCCTGGGAGCCGACGATGTTGACGTTGACGCGGACATCGGAGCCGGCATGCAGCACCTTGCCTTCTTCGACACCCACCGCATTGCGGTTGAAGATTTTCTCGACGGCGGTCAGGCCCTGGCCGGCGTGGGACACTTCTTTGGAGGGCGCGAAGACATCCGGGGCATCCACGCCCAGGGTTTCGGCCGCAAAGGTTTGCAGTTTCTTGCCAAAGACCACGGCGTAGGAACCGCCGGCACGGATGAACTCCAGCTTCTGTGGCGTAAAGGCCGAGGAGATGTCCGCGAGTTCCTGCGTTCCCGTTGCGTCGTAGAGCGTCTTGGTGCGCGTGTTGATCGTCAGCACCGTGCCGGTGTCGATGGAATAGCGCTGTTCCAGCACGGGGTCGCCGTTGGCGTCCTTAACCGCCTGGCCGTCGGCATCGAGCTTCTTCACCCAGTTCTTGAGGTCCAGTCCGATACCACCGGTAACGCCGACCGTGGTCAGGAAGATGGGGGAGATACCGTTCGTGCCGCCAACGATGGGGGCTATGTTGACGAAGGGCACGTAGGGGCTGGCCTGCTTGCCTGTCCACAGTGCCACGTTGTTCACGCCAGACATGCGCGACGAGCCCACGCCCATGGTGCCTTTCTCGGCAACCAGCATGACTCGCTTGTCCGGGTGCTCGGCCTTGAGCGCCTCGATTTCGGCCTGGGCGGCCTCCGAGATCATGCACTTGCCGTGCAGCTCCCGGTCGGAGCGCGAATGCGCCTGATTGCCTGGTGACAGCAAGTCAGTCGACACGTCACCCTCGGCCGCCACATAGGTCACGACCTGGATGGTTTCTTCGACATCCGGCAGCTTGGTGAAGAACTCGGCGTTGGCGTAGCTCGTCAGAATGTCCGTGGCCACGGCATTGCCGCTGGTGTGGGCAGCGGCCAGACGATCCGTGTCTGCCTCATAGAGGAAGACCTGCGTCTTCAGAACCTCGGCAGCCTGCTCGGCAATGGCGATGTCCTCACCCAGCGCAAGGTCCAGCAGCACGGTGATGGACGGGCCGCCCTTCATATGGGCCAGCAGCTCGAAGGCGAAATTCGGAGAGATTTCCTCGACCGTCGCGCGCCGCAGGATGATCTCCTTGAGAAAACCGGCCTTTTCGGCTGCAGCGCTGGTTGTACCCGGCAATGTGTTGTAAATGAAGTACTTGAGCGAGTCGGCCCGGTGCTCGTGAGCCGGGTCCTTGATCTGGGCGATGATCTCGGCAAGAAGCGCGCTGTCTTCAATCGGCTTAGGGCTCAGGCCCTGTTCCTTGCGGGATTCAATCTCTTTCAGATAGTCCAGATACAAGCTCATAGTTCAGTTTCTCGATGCAGAGTGAATGCAGGGTGTCGGGCGAGGTGGTGTCGCGTCTGGATCCAGGCTGGCCGCTGGTCGGGGGACGGTTGGCAGCGCTGCGCCTGGCGGGGCTTGAAAGCCGGGGCGCAATGGCCGGCGCGCGGCGAGTGCCGGTTGACGTGCTGCGGACAGCGTCGCAGAGCCTCCGATGGCAATCCGGGTCAGAGCGAGTTGCAGACCTCCCCAAGGTCAATGGCCGGCGATGTCCGGCCGCAAGTCGCGGATTATAGTTCAATTGCGGTGGGCTCGGTCCCGGCGGTGCAGCAACAGCGCGCAGGACTACGGGCTTGCGCCGCTTTAATCCTCAGTCGAGTCAGGCGGGGCTGTTGCGTTAGGGTGGGCCACCGGCCGCACTGACAGCTGCGGTGCCTCAGCCGCGCGGATCAGCTCGTTGGCGTGTTCAGGCGCCCCGGTTAACCAAGTATCGAGTTGATCAGGGCGCAGCATCAGCGGCATGCGGTGGTGCAGCCAGCTAATGTGCTCTGCGGCTGCCACCGTGACGATCGTAAAGCTGTGTACGGTCGCATCGGCACGTTGCCAACACTCCCACAGGCCGGCTAAGGCGAGCCCGGCCTCGTCGCCGCTGGTCACGTAGTGGCACTGCTTGTTGCCCTTCGGCCCGGTCCACTCAAAGTAGCCGCTGGCGGGTACGACACAGCGCTGTGAGTGCTGCCAGGCGCCGCGAAACGTGTTCTTGTCGGCCAGCGTTTCGCCGCGTGCGTTAAACGTCGCAAACTTCAGCTTGGGATCGCGCGCCCAGCGGGGGATGAGGGACCAGTGGCGTTCTCGATAGCCTTCGGCGTCGAACGTGGCAGCAGATTGGGTGGGGCAGATGTTGTGGCGGTCCACGACCGAGCCGGGCCAGTCATCGAGCAGCTGTGTCCAGGCGCGCATGCGCGCGACGTGTTGTTCAAAGCGACCGCACATCGACCCAGCCAGCCTGACTAATCGTCCAGGAAGCCGTGAGTGCGCAGCATGGTTTCGATCATCTCGGCGGTCAGGGGCTTGTTGAAAAAGCGCTCGATCACGCCGCAGCGTTCGGCGCGCTCGCGATCACTGGGGTTGAGTGAGGTCGTCAGCATCATCACGATGGTTCCGGTGCGCTGGCTCTCCCGGAGCTGGTCGTACGCCTCGGCGAACTCCCAGCCATCCATCCCCGGCATGTTGATGTCCAGCAGGATGAGGTCCGGCTTCAGCGTGCCCGCCTCAATATCGCGCAGGGCCTCAGCCGCCTTTTGGTAACTCTCTAGCTCGACCGGATAGCCCGCTTCTTCGAAGGCAATCTGGTGCAGGACGAGATCGGGCGTGCTGTCGTCCACCAACAGCACGCGTGGGGCTTGGCTCATGCATTACTCCGGCAGCGTGAAGTAGAACCGGCTGCCGTTTTCCGGCGCGGGTTCGACACCGATGGTGCCTTGATGGGATTCGATAATCTTCTGGCAGTGTGCCAGACCCATGCCCGTGCCTTCGAATTCCTCGCGTGTGTTCAAGCGTTGGAAGATTCGGAAGATGCGATCCGTCTGCTCCGGATCGATGCCGATGCCGTTGTCCTGCACGTAGATGCACCACGCCCCAGGGCACTTTTCCGCCCAGATCTCGACCTCAGGTGTGCGGTCCGCTGGCACGAACTTCAGTGCGTTGCCCACGAGATTCTGAAGCAGTAGTCGCAATTCGGTTGGCATGCCCTGGACAGTCGGCAACTCGCTGGTGTGAACGCGGGCACTGCGTTTGGCGATCAACGCCTGCAGATCATGGCAGACGGCAGCGGCCACCTGGCGCAAGTTGACAGGCTCGGGTTCCGAGTCCCGGCCGATGCGGCTGTGCTGGAGTAAATCGTCGATCATCCGGCTCATTCGGCCGACGGCATCGGTGACATAGCCCAGCCATTCAGTCGCATCGGCATCAAGCTGAGTGCCGTAGCGCCGCTGCATCAACTTCGAATAGCTGGCCACCGTGCGCAACGGCTCCTGCAGGTCGTGAGAGGTGATGTAGGCGAACTGTTCCAGCTCTGTATTTTTGAACTGAAGCTTCTCGGCGAGCGCCTTCAGGCGAGTTTCCGCGGTCATCCGTTCGGTCAGATCACGTGTCACCTTGGTGAAACCCACGACCTCGGCATACTGATCATGCAGGGCGGTGATGGTCACGCTCGCCCAGAATCGCGTGCCGTTCTTGCGCAGGCGCCAGCCTTCATCCTGCGCCCGGCCGTGCTCGCGTGCTTCGGCTAATAGGCGTGCCGGCTTGTCGGCCGCCCGATCCGAGTCCAGGTAAAAGCGACTGAAGTGCTGACCAATGATCTCATCGGCGGTGTAGCCTTTGAGCAATCGGGCCCCCGAATTCCATGTTTCGACGTGGCCCGATGTGTCGAGCATCAGAATTGCGTAGTCCGCAACCTCTTCGACCATCCGCTGAAAGCGCTCTTCCGACCGTCGCAGCGACTCTTCGACCCGCTTGCGTTCGGTGAGGTCGCGCGTGACCTTGGTGTAGCCAACGGTCTGGCCCTGGTCATCGTGCAGCGCGGTGATGACCACACTGGCCCAGAAGCCGCTGCCATCCTTGCGCACCCGCCAGCCTTCATCGTGAGCACGGCCCTCGCGGCGTGCCTGATCGAGTAGTCGGTCAGGCTTGCCCGCAGCGCGGTCAGCATCGGTGTAGAACCGCCGGAAGTTCAGGCCGAGGATTTCGCTTTCGCCGTAGCCCTTGATGCGCTCGGCACCCAGATTCCACGTCTGGATCTTCCCATTCGGATCGATGCGGATGATGGCGAAGTCCGCTACTTCGGCGATCATCTGCTGATAGAGGCGCGCGTTGTCGACCCCTGCGTTGAACTGACGCGGAGCGCTATCCGGGCAAGAGGTCATATCTCGGCCGCTCATTTAGGTGGTCGCTGCGCTGCGATTGCATCCGTTCAGGCTAGTGTGTGGCCATGACCGGCAACACAGGTGCGCGGCGACTGGCCAGCTCGCGCCGCACGGTCTTTAGTTTTCGAGTCGGTCCGGTGGGCTCGCTGACATCCAGGTGCTGGCGCCAGTCTGCGGCGTGCTGTTGTCCGGATCGGGTGAGCGCGTACGTCCACCCCCGGTCACCATGCGCGACATTCAGGTAGTCGCTGGCGACAAGCCGGCCAATGGCACGCGCGAAATCGGCGTCCCGCACAATGAGGCTGCGCAGTACCTCGTCAACCAAGGCCTGCGGCGTTGCGCCCGGTCCGTCCAGCGTGCCTAGCGACAGCGCCGCGTCGAGAATCGCAATCTCGGTCAGCTCGATGTACTCACGAGCAGGGGCGCGCTGTCGGCGCTCATGTTGACCTGTAGAGCTTTCCATCGAATCAGCGTTTAGCACGTGTCGTCCTCCAAAATGGGGCTGTCGCAGGGTCTGGTCGCAGGCTAACAACGCACAAGTGAACGTTTTGGTAACCCCGCACCGAGCGCTTCGGGCGGGAGCATCCGCAGGCCGGTGCATCAAAAACGCTTGCGCGATTCGGCAAAATCTTTACAATGCGCGCCTCGCTGGTCGCCATTCGGCGCCGCGAACATCGCGGGCCCGTAGCTCAGTTGGATAGAGTACCTGGCTACGAACCAGGGGGTCGGGCGTTCGAATCGCTCCGGGCCCGCCATTATTTATCAAGAAAACCAGTCACTTAGCGGTGACTGGTTTTTTTGTGTCTGCAGCATCACACGTTCGGGACAAATCCAGCGACCAGCGTGGCGGCTCCTAGAGGTGTAATCCGGCCGAAGAACTTAGCTACCTGTCCTAGCGTTGGGAACAGGACCACGCCCTGGCGACCCATGCCCTGCCCAATCCAGAGACCGTCACCAGTTGCGACGCCATATGTCGCTTATGCAACTACGCTGGAGGTATGGACAAACGCCTCCCACCCCATTTTTTGGAAGCCGAACAAGCTGTGCTGGGCGGGCTGATGTTGGGTGACGACGCCTGGGACCAAGTCGCTGACAGAATCCGGAAGGATGACTTCTATCGTCACGATCATCGACTCATTTTCGAAGCTGCCGAGGTGCTCGCGGGGGCAGATCAGCCACGCGACATTGTCACAGTCAGTGAATGTTTGGCCTCTCGGGGCCAACTAGAAAACGCCGGTGGGCTCGCATATTTGGCGACGCTCGCGAATGAGCGTGGCAGCGCAGCCAACATAAAAGCCTATGCCGATATTGTCCGAGAGCGGTCAGTCCTTCGGCGCCTGATCGCTGTCGGGACGAGCATCTTAGATCTTGGTTTCGCACCAGAAGGTCGGTCTGCGACCGACCTAATCGATGCGGCCGAACGGTCCGTGCTAGAGATTGCGGAGTCGTCGCGGCGCAGTGGTGTCGGGCCTCGACACGGTGCCGATTATCTTGACCAAGTCTTCGACAATCTCGAACAAATTGTGTCCGGTCAGCTTGCAGGGACGTCGACTGGCCTGAGGGATTTGGATGGACAAACAACCGGTATGCACGCTGGGGATTTAATCATTGTTGCGGGCCGCCCATCTATGGGAAAGACCAGCTTTGCGATGAACATAGCCGAAGCGGTTTCGACTGACCCTAAAAAGCCGAAGGCGGTCTTGGTCTTCAGCCTTGAAATGCCAGGCGATCAGCTGATGATGCGGATGGTCTCGTCATTTGGGCGGGTTGATCAGGGGAGGTTGCGATCAGGCAACCTCGATAATTTTGACTGGGACAAGATCCACTCAGCGATGGAATTGCTTCACCGCGCGCCAATCTACATCGACGACGATGGTCAGCTCTCGCCGACCGAGCTTCGTTCTCGTGCCCGGCGTCTGAAACGCGAACTAGCCAATCGGAAAACGGAGGAATACCCAGAAGGAATGGAACTAGGGCTGATTCTTGTCGACTACCTTCAATTGATGCAGGTGCCCGGATTCAAGGAGAATCGGACGAATGAGATCGGGATGATTTCGCGAGGGTTGAAGTCACTAGCAAAGGAGCTCGAAGTGCCGGTGATCGCGCTCTCGCAGCTGAACCGCGGTGTGGAAAACCGGGAGGATAAGCGCCCGCGGATGGCGGATCTTCGTGAGTCAGGTGGCATCGAACAGGACGCCGACATCATCTTGTTCATCTACCGCGATGAGGTTTACAACAAGGGAACTGACAAAAAGGGCCGGGCTGAGATCATCATTGCCAAGCAGCGGAATGGCCCGATAGGAACTGTCGATGCCACCTTCCATGGTCGTTACACCCGGTTTGATAACCTGGCCGAAGATACGGCGTACGCTAAGGAATGAACACCTCCTATTTAACAACGCGGTTGCCCGCCGGTCGCTCGCGATCATTCATAGTCGCAAGCGTCTCCGTACCCGCAACAGATGGGCATGGATTTCACGGGTAGAGCGATCGCCATTGTTTCTTGCAGCTGTACGGCTCTTGTGGCGGTCATTTGCTGGGGAGCCAACGAGTTGCGGCGGAGCGCAGATTCTTACGTAGTCGCCACAAGCTTCAAGCCGCAGCGCCAGCAGATTGACTGACGTGGCGACAGCATTGGAGTTGGATGGGGCATCACCGCATATGATTATCTGTGGCGCTGGAAGGTTGACGTGTCTGGCCACGTTTGGTCAGTGCCTGAAGCAGACGCAAGTACCTCAAGCAGCTCGGTGGGAGTCAGAGTGCTCCAAGCGTTCTGCAAGCCAGACTTTGATGATGGATTGGCGCGTTACACCAAGCCGCTTGGCCTCCCGATCCAGACGCTCAATCATCCAAGTGGGGAAATCCACATTGACACGACGTTGCTCCTGATTGGGGCGCCGAGCCTTGGATAGGTCAAGCTGCGCGCTGATGTCTTCTCCGGACTCGAATTTACGATCCAATGTCTTAGCCTTCATATAACTCAACCTCCTGGCGTCGGGATCGCCTGACCGAGATGATCCGAATTTTGTCACCTCGGTACGTCACCACTGCCGACCAATGCTTCTGGTCAATCTTCTTTCACTCATTCGGCAAGCCGCTGAGGCCCTATCCGTTGGTCCGCTATGCGCCCTGAACGGGCTGTGCTGGACAGCTCAGTCGTCACGTACACCGCTGAGCAGTTGCAGGGGGTTGGGCGATCAACTTCTCTGCTGCCGCCAACCGACGGAAGATGGCTTACAGCAGACGCGCTGAGATCGGTCTGTTCAGTGCCAATAGCAGGCCATGCTTGCTCTGGATGCGGTCGCTCAACCACGATTGGTCAGGCTAAGATGGTGGTATGCTCAGGATTGATTACGCTCAACTGTTCCGCGCTGGAGAAGTTTATGGCGAACAAGCAGACTAGAGAGGTTCATTTGATGAGCCTCGGCAAGTTTGACCGTCACGGTTCCTTCTCCGTGGATCTCATCAAAGCCGCAGAAACACCTGAATTTAAGCGGATGGTCCGGCAGGTTCGAGAGGGAATGGCTCGCACGAAGGGAGTTCGCGTTCGCAAGGCGTTTCGCCCGACACCCCCCAAGATTCCAACTTAGCCGAACGATCTCGATGAGCGCCACTGACTCGTTGTCTCGCGCTCTAACGATGGCTGCCAGTCGTACTCTGAGGTTCCCGTGACGCCGTCGTCGGAATCGAGAAGTCAAAGGAATCCGGCTTGCGCTTAATGGCGTATCTGCACGTGCCCCTGTCGAGCTGCCTCACTGAGTTGGGAAGTGCAATGGCCTTTGGCATCCGAACCGCCTGACTACGATTACTCTTGAAAGAGCTACCAAGTTCTGCCGGATAACCCCTGTATATCCGCTTTGCATATCCGTTGTGGGCGGGATGTGCGATGTATCAATTGGACATGTTGCGCTCGTAACGAAAGCGATGGCCGCATGCGTAGTCTCAGGAGACGAGTGCAGCACTATCCAGAATGGGCGTTGCCATGTCGGCCAGAGACCGTTGACGTTCGGCTCCCACTAACACTCGGCTCTTTAGGCGAGAGAGATCCAAAAAGATTACGAGTTCAAAGCTCGCTGTGCTATTCGGCGACCTCAACCTAGTTCGTGTGCATCAGGCTGCAAATCGATGGCCCAAGACATTAGCTTTTCTGAGTCGAGCTGCGCGTGATCCAGCAACGTAACCAGTTCCTCCTGGCGAGGCTGGCCGAAGACGACTCGATAGGCGGCAAGCTGCCTTTTTAGCCGACGGAAGGCTTCGACTTCAGCGCTGAAGGGTAGCAGCGGTACGTGCCGTTGGACCTTGACGGGGCCTGGCGCCATCCAATGAGGCTCAAGATCACTTTTACCATCGCTCCGTGCTTTGTCGAACGCCAGTGAGAAGATCAACTCCCACAGATCCTTGCCAATCTCCCATTGGTCGAGGGCATGTTGTCCGTGAGCGAGCGCGACGTTTTGGCGCACTGCAAGTCCCTTGTAGCGGTGGACGCGCCCTTCGCGTTGCTCCAGATCGACCGGATTCCCGGGCAGATCCCAATGCACGATGCGGCGACACCATGGATGAAAGTCGAGCCCCTCCTGCCCAACCGAGGTGCTCGCCAGCACGAATGGTCGAAATGGACTGTTGAACGCGTTGCGAACACCATCCTGGCTAATCAAGCGCTCCTCAGTGCGGATATCACCAAATCGAAGTGCAAGAGCCGTGCGCAGGCGCATCTCTTCAAATGCCGTACTGCCGCCCTTGCGATTGAAGAAACGCGCCTGAACACTGGATCGCGGCGGCTGAATTGAGTCAGCCAGTTGGACGACTGCGTCATCAATGGCATCACCGTAATCCTTGTCCGCTGACCAGCCGTGTTGCTCCCAGATCAAGTGCCAGCTTTCATCCAGGACCGCTTGAAGGTTGCCGTCTCTGCAATATCGCATGACCAAGCGCCAATAGAAAAGGTCCTGACGAGAAGCCTCTGGGCTGAATTGCTGGGCCAGCTGCGGGAGCAACTTGGTAACAGGAGGCCTGTTGAACAATTTCCAGAACGCGTCGGCGATGTACACCGAATACCAACGCCGATCGTTTTCTGACAGTTTGGTGGAGGCCAATGTACGCGCAGCCAAAACACCTGGCGCACCCAATGCCGCGTCGACGATTAGTTCCTCCAGGCTCTCTGGCCTCCGCCCCATACTCTGGGGGGTGATGTCGATCAGTTCCTTTGCGTAGCCAGCAAACAGGTCTTCACTTGGTTTGGGTAGCTGCTCATCTCCGACCCAACTACGAATAAAGTTTTTGAGCTCCGGGTCGAGAAGGACCGGCCAGGCCCACTCCCAGCGATCATCGACTTCGCCATCGATGGGATTCGGGAGTGAAAGGTCACTCAGCAGAGTGCCCACCCGAGACCGAACCCACTCACGTCGATCTTGCGATGGCGGCGCATGAAGCGGATGGGCTCCGTCCGCCAAGGGCAGACAAGGCAACAGCAGCAACAGAAGGCGGTGACGATTGAGCGTCCCATCAGTTTCTTTCGACAGCTGCAGCAAAGTCGCTTGTCGGCTGTACTGGTCGTAGTGCCCCCAGACATCGTCAACCATCCGCCGCTCCGCTTCATAACTCAGAACCGCACTGAGGACATCTGGCACGACGTTCCATGCAGAGAAGATCAGCGTCTTGGTGGCTTGCTGATTTTCAAACGGGCCTTCGAGTGACCAATAGGGCACAGTGGGCGGTATCCAAAGCAGCTTCCAGAGCCCGCCGTCCAACAATTCATGTGCTAGCTGACGCAGTTTAGCGTTCGCAAGCGGCAGTTCCTGCCAAGTCGCCAGCTGATCTGAGGCAATAAACGCCGGTTGATGGTTTTGAAGTACCTCATCGACCTTGCCAGGCGACACATCGAGCGCGTCGGTGAGGCGGTCATTGAACCGATAACCGTGCATAAAGTGCGCGAGATACGGTGCCGATTTCCAAAACGGCATCGGGTCTCGGTCGCCGACAGCACGAAACAGCGCATCCGCTGCCAGGTACTGTTCGACATCTTCTGGCTGCATAGTGACCGCCAGCGAGGGCTCCTCGACCATAGCATCACGGTCATCGCTGGCGGCAACGCGTTCGGTCCTGGCCATGACACTGCGCAGGGTCACTTCAACCGCTGCTTTTGCTTTGTAAACGCCGGAATCATCGCCATGCGCCGCATGTTTCAGGGCTCTGCCAAAGTCAGCCAATTGGTGGCGTAATGTTGCGACTCTGGATTCATCGTGGCGGAACAGGAAACGTGTCGTCGACAGGAAATCCTCGTAATGATCCTCCTGATCGATTTCGGCATCTGCGGTGTAGAGCTTGTAAGGTGTAGCTGAAAGCAGCAGGCTTCGAACTGGATGGCCCTCCGGCGTTTGAGCATCGAATAGCGCCCGTGCTAGCTGGACAGCCGGATTATGCGAATCCGGTGGTGCATCAAACAGCGTCTTGAAGCGTTGGAACTCGTCGAGGATCACAAGATCGGGTTCCAGCCCCTGCACGCAAATTCGTGCGAGCAGCTTACGCAGTTCCCCAACAATGGCATTGCGTGCATGCACTGCTTCATCCGGTAAATGCTTGCGTTGGCGTGCAAACCATTCATCCAGAACTTCAGTGATTCGTTCTCGCAGCTCGACGTTAGAAAGCACCTCCGCATGAAAGCTTTTCTCAATACCAGGGTCTAGCGGGACGTGATCGTGCTTAAGCCGTGTCCGCCAGCGCTCGGTATTCGTGACCCAGCCTTGAAGTAGATTCATCAGTGCTGTGCGCTGTTCCGGAAACAACGGCGCCAGTAGCCGGAAGAGTACGACTCGTTCGGGTGCTTGACCGGTGGAATGACCCATCTCGAACGAGGTGCCCGGGGTGAAGCTGACGAAATTCAGCTTGCTATGGGCCAATCCGGCGCGACCAGCGCGCGGCGCCAGCTGTGTCGCCAGCATTGTCAGTCGCGTGGCGAGGGCAACGGATCGCTCATCTCCACTGCCGATCTGTAATTTCGGCAAATTGGAGCGCGCAATGCTCGAGTTGCTACAGATATAGATCACATCAATGCGATCAACGTCGTCCCACAAGGCATCAATGGTGCGAGCGATGATCCCTCTCGCCACCAAGGTCTTGCCGAGACCAACTTCGTCGGCCACCAGGAAACGGGACGTGCTGTTGGGCGCATAGAACATCTGATGGAACGCGTGATCCACCGTGCGTCGCTGGAACGACTTGAGTGGCCTGAGGATGGATTCCAGATCAGGGCGCTTCATGCTTTGCGCTCAGCCAAGCTTCGTTCGACGACTTTCCAGATGTGCAGGAACTCCCGCGGAATAACCAACTTGTCCCCATCGGATTGCTCCAAGTCGTAAATCAGACGTCGTATCGGTTCCAGGCGTTGTGGATCCCGTGAAGCCATACGTAGCAAGTCTTCCAATAAGGTCTCGTCACCAAGAGCAGGGAGGTTCCAAGATTCACCTGTTCCGGGTTCATTCCTGCCGTCAGCCCAATCAACCAGGCCTTCTAGGCCGCCGAGTAAAGCACGAAGGAACTGCAGGAACCGCTCCGGCGAGTCGATCAAGGTGCGTAATACTTGATTAACGCGATTCTCCGGAAAGCCTTGAGTGGGCAGCTTGAGCACGAAGTGAATGTCTTCTACTTTGGGATGGGAGGACTTGCAGTGAAACGCGACGAAAGCGGTTAAATGAGAGGTGGGTATGCGCCAGGAGACTGGCAGCACCAGTGGACGAGAGGCGCTTGCGGATAAGCTAATTGGCCAGTGGTGAACGGCGACGCTGTCAGGCAATTCAACCTTGCCCTCGAGCGTCCACTGCCAGTCAGTGTCTGCTTCGGCTGTCGCGATTCGCAGTGCAGAGTCGATGACAGTGCGCTTGGCGCTTTCGAGTTCTTCGATGGCCTTCGTCAGTGCCGCGTCTTCAACGGGGCGTTCGATACGACGATAAGGTTCCAGCATCCGACCAATGCCGGCCTCTTCGAAGCGCTCGATGCCGGACTTGGACCGCCGACCTGTAACTGACGCCATCATCTCAACATTCGCACCTGTGAATGCCGCAGCGGTGAGATTGCTGGACCCTGCAAACCAGGTGACGTCCCAAGAATGCTCAAGGCCGAGCAACTTCGCGTGCAGCCCGCTGAGTTCAGTGGGAACACCATCCTCGCTTTCGTCCTCGATCGACTCGCTCATAACTCGAACATCACCCCATGGCTCAAGCCCAGATTCAGGCAACGCGTCGAGTGAGTCCTGACGACTGATCAAGGAACGCTTGTCCTTTGAACCCAGCTGAGCCAGTACGGACAGCGCGGTTTGGTTTACGAACGGCGCCATGGCAAGCACGCGGCTTGCGCTTTGTAATGGTTGCCAAGGTGACTGGACGCCTGAATCAAGACCAAAGACCGTGTACTCGATGTTGCCGGTAAACCCCTCTGGCGCGGGAAACAGGGTTCTGCCGAGCGATTCCGACATCGAGCTGACCAGATCTGAGGCGATTGTCGGAAGGGATTCCGTGCAGAGCGAGGGCAACGTAGCGAACAAACGTGCCAGATCTCGGCTGCTCGACGCTTCGGCTCCGGATTTCTCGGTGGCACAACTAACTATGCCGAGATCCCAGGACCGGTCGTAGGTCAGGTTTCGCGACAAGACCGCAACACGCAACATCGGCTTGCGGCCCGGGGCAACGAACCTCGCCGCCCAGACTTTCGGGTGAAATGCTCCACCGTTCGGGGCTTTGACGGAATGGACGCTCGCTTCCAGCATCGAGAATAACGGCCGTTCGGTTCGGGGCACGGCGATAGCCGATTCATCTACGAAGACATGAATCTTCTGGCCCGACTCGCGCAGTGATTCCAACAGGAGCAGCGGATCACGAAGAAGCTGCTCGATGCCCGCATCAGCCTGGGAAAGTACCGCCAGCGGAAGAGCAAGCAACGTTTCAAGGTCCAGGCTGTAACTCGTGAGCACCGCAGAGTCCAAGGTGTATCCCTCGGGGGCTCGCAGCAGTTCCACTGCGACAACACGGCTATCAGGAGGCAGCATCAGTTCGCCAAGCCTTGGTGAAGATCTTTGAGCAGCTGACGCACGCTGGACCAGCGAAACTCCATGCGACCAACACCGACACCACCGTCCCATTGCTGCAACCGCACGGAATTGAACAGCCGTGCGCGATGGCCCTTGAGCTGCCGCTCTCGTCGCTCGATCAGATCACGGACATTGCGATCATCGACCAGGGATTCCCCGCATAGCCGCACGCGATCAGCCCATGCGTTTAAGAATCTGGATTGTGGAGTCGAAATCGAACGCCCCCGAAGAATCATGAAGTTCTCAAAGCCCTTGGTGTCGAATGGCGACTCCTGCAGTTCTTCCTGAATCCAGCGCTGGGCTTCCGCCCGATAGCGCTCGATGAGATCGGTATCGCCCTGATGTTCGTCCCGTTTTCGCTCGGCCAACAACAAGTTATAGAAGAGCGGCAAGCCTTCGACGTGCAGCGAAAAGCGCCGAGCCCACTCAACCACCTGCTGGATTTTGATGTTGGCTACGCCGACGGCAGGCTCATCCCAGAGATGATCGGCAAATTGAACGGCGTCTTCCTTGGACAACCAAGCGAACAAGCTGCCATGGCAGCGCTCCTCAATCCGGCCTTGAATGAACGCCGCTTCTTCTCGGGTCAATGCGAACGAAGCCTCCCCTGGAAACCCGGCGGGTGCTGGCGGGAGCCGCGGATGCCAGTTGGGTTCGCGCCCCCAAACGACGCCTGGATCGTCGGCACGCCCAGACTCTCTGCTCCTTCTAACGAGCTCGGAGAAATGCCGGTGGTACCAGCCTTGACTTTGTTCGTGACGAAACAGGCCCCACCTCACCAGTGCGGCCCAGTAGGCCGAACTAGGCAAACGACTCAACGTCGCCTTTGCGCGACTCCCAATTGTGCCCTCAGAGTCGTCGGAGTTACCCAGCGCCGAAATGAGACTGATCTCGTAATCGCGACCTTTTTCTTCGATGGCATTTCCTGCCAATCGTTTGCGCTCAAATTCCTGGTACATCCAAGGAATAAACAAGACGTACCGCAGACGCGTGTGCAGCACTGAAGTACCTGGAAACAGCGCGTCTGAGATCGTGTCACGCAGCGTCCCAAGACCCATCTCATCGACAGTTCCTTCCTCCTTGAGCAAGTCCATCACCCGACGCATTTTGTCGCGGTCCTGGGAAGTTAGGTCGAGCCAAGTAAACGACGGCTTCATCGCAACCAACTCATCGAATCGCATCGCTTTGAACTGAATTGCTTAAACGGCAGGGAAGGCCAATCATGTATGCGCTCTCACGGTCGTCTCGGGTTGTAGAAAGCTTGATGTGGTCACAGACATCGAATCCGATACTCGGTTGTGCACAGGTCTGATGGACCCGAACGGCTAACGAATTTGCCCAAGCAAGATCAGTTGTCCTGATCGAACCAGATTGATCGCGCCTGAGATTGGTGAGTCCTCCAGTCGCTCCAGCATCTCGCGATATGCCTTTATCTGCGCCAAATGCCGCACAGCTACGCGGTGTGGGTCAGTATCTCGATCTGTCTTGTGGTCGATGATCCAAGTCTTGTCTCGGGCTCGCGCAACCAGGTCGATCGCCCCTGAGACGATGGTCGCTTCCCCACTCAGCGCGATGACATCGACTTCCGCGTCGATGCTGACCACCTCCAACTCACGCTCGAGCGCGCGCTCGAAAGCCAGTACCTGTTGTTCCAGCGACTGCAGGATTGGCTCAGCCGCATCGCCCCACAGTGCCGCTGTCTCATGTTCAACGCAGCGGCGAACTTGATCGAGATGCTCGCTACCGGCTTCGAAGAAGCGATGGGCCAGTATGCCGAGAGCGGCGGGATCGTCGGTGTCGGGGAATACAATTGGATCGGCGTACTTGAGCACCTCAATGGGTACAACTATATCTTCGGCGGCCCCTTCCGCCTCGTGCAGCTTCGAGGGACTGATTGAATCGAAAGCCCTTCGACTCTCCGGGTTGTCTGATTGAAGCAGGGCGCGTCCATATACCGCTTGGCTCGTTTGGTCGCCGCCAACAGCTGAATCAGGCGCCGCATCAGCATCTGTCAGGTGTGTGTACCTCGCAGGGATTTTTGCCTTACCGAGTACAACGTGTTCGTCGTCTAGCGTGAGGGATGTCTCCGTTGCGAAGAGCGCGGCTCGGGTTGTCGCTGAAGACGCGAGGGCGGCCTCAGGCCATTCCAGTACAACCTGTTCGCGGGCTCGTGAGATGGCAACGTAGATCTCCCGCCGCGCCGCGTCCTCGGCTTCTGGCTGCAACGCAGTCATCGCAGCATCGCGTTTCTCTTTAACGGCGTAGTTCGGTACAAATCGAATTGCGGCCTTTTGACTGAGTTGCTCGAGGTCGTCAAATGAGGGGTAGCGGATGGATTGATCTGGAAGACGGGGAGCGATCTTCTTGTCCCAGCCGCACACCACAACAATTGGCCACTCGCGTCCCTTGGAGGAATGCCAGGTGACGATGTTCACGGCGTCCTCCTCAATCACTCCGGCATCCGGGCAGGTGTTATCGAGGTCTTTGACTGTGAGAAGCCAGCTCACAAAGATCGACAGGTTCTTGCCGTGAAAGCCCTGCGCTGCGAGCGTGTCGGCAGGCAAGGCCGAGAATTCCTCAGCGTAACCAATGACCGCGAGCAGGTTGGCTCGGGCCTGCCGGGCCGAGTCCCACTGACTGATGTGTTCAAACAGGCCGATCGATTCCAGAATGTGCGGCACGGCGTCGCAGACATCGACACTTGCGCCCGTCGCAAGTTGCCGCAGTTGATCAACCACCGGGTCAGCGATGGCTCCGTCGTCCAGCAGTGAGGTGACTGATTTCGGCAGGTCCAGGGTTCCGATATCGCTCGTTGCCAAAAACAGCTGTGCATGGCGATCCTCTGGATCCGCAGCCAGTTGAAGGGCGTGCCATGCAATCTGCACCTCTTCGGACTCGAACCATCCGTCGCGTTTGAATTTTGCGGGCAGGCCAAGGTCCGCCAGTGCGGAGGCATAGATTTCGAGATCCTTGTTCGTCGGGCACAAGATCGCGACATCACTGCCTCGGGCGCGGCGTTGCTTGCCGGTGTGCCTGTCGTTCACCACGCATTCAGGGTTCGCCAGTTTTCGCCGAATGACATCTGCGATGTGCGGCGCGCGTGCCCGTTTGCTCCACCGCTTGCCCTCAAAGTTGATGACATGAAGGGGCGTGAGTGCAGACGCTTTGGCATTGGCTTTGAGCCGTGCGTAGTTCGAAAAAAGCCCCTTCGAGGCGGCGTTGATAAAGTCCATGACGCCGGGGGCGGAGCGCCAGTTACCGGGCAATGGTTCCACTGCATCCGGGTAACTCTCCAACAGAGTCGAGAACAATCGAACGTCAGCGCCCTGAAAGCCCATGATCGACTGCTTTGGGTCACCGACCAAAATGGCGGGAACCGCCTGTCGCACCAAATGCCAGATCAGACTGAACTGAGTCGGGTTCGTATCTTGAAATTCGTCGACAACAATGCGATCCAGACGCTTGGCCAATAGCTTGGCTAGCTGGTCTTGTTCCATGCATTGCGCGGCCAGTGTCACCATATCGGTGAAATCAACGGCTGCGCGCGCTTGCTTCATTTCTGCGTAGGCGCCCAAGGCATCCTCGGCGCAGCGGAACAGCGCACGCATGTGCGCGACGGCATCGTTCAGTGGTCCCGGGTGTCGCTCGATCTTCGCCGCAACACTCATGACCGCTGTGGCCAGATATTCATAGCCGTCCGGGAGTGGCGGTGATCCGCGTTTGAGCAGCCTGAGATTTCGCAGATTGGACCAGAGTGACCAGTCGAACTCGGCAGCGTCGGTGTCTGCCGCCTTTCTCAGATTATCGTAATCCGCCCGAAACTCACGCTCTGCGGTCTTCGAATTGGCGCAGGTATCAACGAGGGAGTGTGGATGCTCGCTGAGGAGGGCCTGACAGGCGCTGCGAAGTGACGTCGCGAGCGCTTGGGTAGATTTCTTCAGCACCTGCCCGTAGGCGCTCCGAATCTCACTTTCGCACTGGTCGGCCAAAGCGCTGATCGGTTTGGGTTCTCCGAGATCGCGCAGAAGCCGAATGAGCGTTGCGACGACGTTCCGAAACTGACTGGCCTCGCTGCCTGACCACGCCGTCCACTGATATCCGAATCGCTTAAGATCCGGTGCGATCTCTCGAATCGCGTCAGAACGCGACAGCGCAAGTTGGATCAACAGCGTCTGCTCGTTCTCCATCAGCAGTCTGGGCGCAATCGAACTCTGAAGATCGAATGCGAACTCCTTGAGGATTCGCAGGCCGAGACCGTGGATCGTGGAGATATAAGCCTCATCCAGGCCTTGGGCCGCCACGAGGTCGCCACTCCCCAAAACGCGGGCCCGGATGCGACCACGCAACTCGGATGCCGCCGCTTCCGTGAACGTCACGGCCAAGATCCGCTCGGCTTGGACATCGCCCTCGGCCAGCGCATTGGTCAACCGCTCGGTCAACGTATATGTCTTGCCGGACCCAGCGCTCGCGGGCAGGAGCGTCAATCCATCAAGCGAATTGCTCATGCCTTGTCCCCCGAATCATCGATTAGAAGCCGCTGGGTCAGCGGCGACGCATCGATCGCGAACATTGGAACGCCGTTGTCTGCCCAGGCGTCGAGCTCGGATTTCCGCGGGATTCTGACGCACCCGCGGGTCGCGTCGCGCACGCGCGCTTTCAGTGCTTTTGAGGCGTGTTCGGCGACATCAACGCTCGTCGAGCGCCAGTCGCGCATGCTGACGGCAGGTTGGAAATCGGCGCTGACGGTGCCGTCTCGGAGTGTGAAGTACAGGATGCCGCAGAGCGGTCTGTTTTCAGGCAATACAACGGCTGTGCCGCGGCGCGGCTTCGGTGCCCCTGTCTCCATCATCGTGCGATACATCGATGCTTGGAGGTCCATGCCGGACTCCATCCTTGCAAAGTACTTTTTGTGAGAGCTGTTCTTGAAGTCGACGATGACGAGCCCCGCATCGGGAATGTCGATCACCGCGTCGGCTTGGCCGTGAATTGGGAGTTTCTGCCATGTGCCCTGCAGCCAGATCTCCGGTTCGATCACAGACGCATCGAGTGTTTCCAGGATCTGCAACCAGCGCTCGGCAGCACGCTGGATTTGCCCAATTTGGTACTCGCGTTCGATTCTGAACTGCGGTGCCAGCAAGTATGGGGACAGGCGTTTCAGCGCTGCCACGAACAACGGGCGCGTCCGCTCGCGAATCACTGCGACTGTTGGTCGGCGGTCAACGGGGAACAGCGTCTCGAAGACTGCGTGTGCTGCTGATCCTGTCAGCCCGGGTGAAAAGTCTTCCGGCTCCCACAATCCGGGTTCGGCTCCCAGCTGAGCCAGAAGCCATCCGACAGGACTCACCAGCATTTTGTCCATCGCGCTTGGGGAGAGCGGTCGTTGTGGATCGCCTTCGCCACAGTTCAAGCGCAGAAGATTCTGCTGGAGCCGGAGATCCTTCGGCTCGACCATGCGAGGGGCTCGTCCCACAGGGGGCACGGCAGCGGGAATCTGCGGCATATGCTTCCGGCCCGTTTCCGTTTCGAGCTCGTGGATCAAAGACTCCGCATCGTTCGCATCTCCGAAGAGTGCGGCGATGTCGTAGAGCGAGGACGATGCCTCTACGCGCTTGCCCAAGGTGTCTCGTCTTGGAATCAGGATCGTCACGGAGTCAGACGCGGCCTTGAGCTGCGATTTGAATACCTGACGGGCTCGCTGCGCGCTGTCGCGCGGCAGCTCGATTCGCAGGCCACCCTTGACGATCTCAGTCCACTCCGAGATCGAGAAGATCTGTGGCAGTCCTGTAACGGTCGGAAAGTGGCCGTCGACGAAATCAAGGACGAACAAATGGCGCACCGGCCGCCAAGGCAGATGGCCCTCGCGCAAGATGGTGATTCCATCCTGATAGACCGGGTCGGCTAGTCGCTCATGGCGGGCGCCGACGGACACTTGGGTGATCAAGTCATCCCAGTCTCGGATGCCACTGGTGAACGCATTGAGAACATTTGCAGCCACTTCTCGGGTGCGAGCCGCGCAGTGCTCATCTTGCGTCACGTCGAGCGTCTCAATGAGCCGGTGTAAAGCGTCCGGAAGTGTCTGAACCTCCAGTCCCGTCAACAGGAACTCTGCGAAACTGCGGACCGACCGCGGTAGCTCTCGCGAAAACCTCAGTCCCCAGCGACGGTCATCCAGCGATGCCGCCAACTCACGTCCGACAGCGTCGCTCCACGGCATCAACGGGTTCGTGAGAAGTGACTTGGCAGCCGTGATCGGAATCAAGTCAGACCAGCCCATGAGTGCGAGCTTGATCGCCTCAGCGCCGTAGTCGGGGATCGTCACGCTGCGCTCCGCGTTTGCGATCGGCAAGCTGTAACGCGCTGCTACACGATGTAATTGATTCTCGGTGTTGCTGCCCCCGACGAGCAGGATGCCGAAGTCATTTGGACGCAGCGCCGGATCCGCTTTGAGTCGATGTTGAATTGCGGTCAGCGTGACATCGACTGATTCCCACGCGTCACGAACGCCGGCGATGGAGAAGCTGGACTCGCCTGGGTACTCAGTCACATTTTCCGTGAACAAGTGGTCTTGGACGGCGCGCAGCGTCGAACCGCTCCTGGCCGCCGAAGCGGCAACCTGTCCGTCATACGCTGCAACCAGTTCTTCCAGCTGCCCGGCGCTCGCCCTGCTGTCCCTGCGCAAGTGCTGCAAGAGTGCCTTCTGCCACTCATCAAGGTACCCCACGTGCTGGCTAATGATGACGCTGATTGT
The DNA here is from genome assembly GCF_003151135.1 of Abyssibacter profundi. Lineage (NCBI taxonomy): Bacteria > Pseudomonadati > Pseudomonadota > Gammaproteobacteria > Chromatiales > Oceanococcaceae > Abyssibacter > Abyssibacter profundi. The sequence continues at coordinate 20,904 of NZ_QEQK01000017.1, read as the reverse complement.
TTTGAGTGGTGATGGGCGTTTGCGCGTGATCTCAAGGATGACTCTCAGATCATCGGGCATCGCAAAGTCGGCCGAATCCTGTAGCCGCTGCAAGTCATGGAGGCGTTCTGCGATCCGGGAATTGTCCGCCGTCGGGGATGCCCAGTCTGTCAATGGCGACGAGCCACAACGGACTGTGCGCCAGCCCGCGAGCAGGTGATGCATTACACCAGATGGATCGACTGCGAGTGATCCCTTCCAGAACGCATCGGGAACCGATTGGGCGACTTTCAGATTCGCGTCAACTGATCGGTCCGGGCCGATCAGGTACGCTGAGCGGCACTGCTCGATCAAGTCCAGCCATGTCCCGACACGAACAAGGACCGCTCCAGTTGCTTCTGCCAGATGGCGGCGCAGCCCACGAGCGAACTCGGCGTCAGGTGCCAGAACGAACACTCTGGGGGTCTGATTCACGGTCTTCCTCGCATCATTTGCACGCTCTGCATTTGAGTTGCTCCTCTCGAGGCCAAGAAAATTTTCGACCAAGCCGAAATGCTCTCTGTTAGCTTCAAGCTACCAAGCACCGTTAGAAAGGACTTATGAAGCTAAAGCGAATTGCTTACCGGCGCTAGTGAATGAAACCGATTCTCTTTGCCCCCGTCGCGCCACGCGCTTTTTGTTCTCTGACAACTGCAGCCAATAAGTCATCCAGCGTTGGTTGGCACCCAGCAATCTGCGTCGCCCGTAGGGCTGTGGCGACATCTCCAAGCCGTATGTCCCTCGGTTCGAGTTCGGACTGTTGAATCGTTTGAGCCGAGACTGAATCGGGGAGCCCAAGTGCAGTGCATGCGGCTTCTAGGACTTCTTGAATAGCTCTGCCTTTAAGAGGGCCGAAGTCGATCTTGAGGTCTATTCGACGAACAACGGCTGGGTCAAAATTCTCATGATGGTTGCTCGCGATGACCAAGCACCCTTGGAAGTTATCGATCTGAGCGAGTAACTCATTCACCTGTGACACTTCCCACGAATGGCGTGCCATGCCCCTGGAGCGCAGCAGGCTGTCAGCCTCGTCAAAAAAGAGGAGTCCATTTTCATCGGAAGCTTCCTCGAACGCGCTTCGAATGGCCTGCTCTGTCTGTCCCAAATACATCCCCAGAAGATCCGAGGCATTCTTCTGAATCAATGGGATTTCAAGTTGGCGCGCTAGTGCTTTTACGAATGCCGTCTTACCGGTCCCTGGTGGTCCATAAAGACCCGCGCGGCCTTGATTGCATCGCCTGAATCCCGCTGCAATGGAGTCAGCGCAGACTGACGAGTTAATCCAGTCAAATTTGTAGGGAAGTGTTGCAAGTCGGTTAACGCTTGGGGGCTTGAACTCTGACTCGTGACGTGACGCAAGGATTTTCAAGTATCGCTTGACGTCCTCGTCTGCATTGCCTGTGGCAGTGAGCTTCATAGCACGCGCGGCGCGTTCGAGGTCCGCCGCCGTCAGGCTCGATGAGTCTGCAATCGACTCCAAGATTCTTGGGTCCTTTATGTGGCTACCGACCCTTGCCTTTGCGAGCGATAGCCGCTTATGTCTTGGTGGCCGCTTCATGTGGAGCGTGTATGTGAAGCGCCGAAGCAACGCTGGGTCAATCCATCCTACATCGTTCGCAATCCATATGGTCGGGCGGGGCGAGGATTCCAACAGTTTTGTCATCCAGCCTTTCCCGATGGCAGACCGTACGTTCCGGAACATGGCAGCGAACCCGTCATTCGCCGTCAGCGCGTCTTCGCATTCATCAAATAGAACGAACGACTTCTTGCTATTCCGCAGGATCTGCTGAGCGACTCTGTATCGCCCAAGGCGCTCGCCACCGCTGAGGTAGTCGCGTCGCCCCCCGGTCTCGGCCGAAACAATATCGTAACCCGTACCCTCAATGGTCTGGATCAACAGACGACTCAGTTCCGATTTGCCACTTCCCGGGACGCCGTGGATTAGTATGTGAATTCCCCTTGAGTCATTCCTGTCGGCGCCACGCAGCAGATCCTTCATCAGATCAAATTCATCAGCCAAGTAACTGAAATCTGAAGCATTCAGGCTCGTACGTTCTGCCTTTGTCAGGACCTTATGTATAAGTGCGTCAGAATTGATTTGAGGCTGCCGTGCCCAGTGTTGTGTGTCATCTTCAAGTGCAAGGTGATCTTGCAGGGTGCGAGGCTGACTGCTTGCATAATGGCATTCTTCAAGAAATCCTCCTGACTTTAGAAGAGCAGTGCTTGAGAGGGCTGCGTGCACGCTATCCGGCTTGATATCCAAGGCATGAGAAATCATCCTATTTGCAGCCAACTCGGAGCCCGCTTCTAGGTTTGACATGGCCGTTTGAAGTTGCGGGCATGTCGCGGAAAGAAGTGCAAGGAGCAACAACTCCGCCTCCGTAGTCGACAGTCCCATCGCTTGTCTAGCGTGATCAACCTTGGCGACTGCAAGTGACGACTCTCTGTTCTTCCTTAGATCAAAATTCTCGATCAGATGACGCAGATCACTCATGACTTCATCCAATGAATGAAGGTCGTCGTCCCACTCCTCGAACCCAAGGGCGTCCGCCAGTGTGTCAAGTTTCCGGTAACGCTTCCCGGCGAAGCGCCGAGTGATCCGGTCGGGGCGCGTACGATGGATGCCGGGCTTGCCGAACGCGTAACGTATGAGCACGGCGGAAAAGTATCCTGAGAGCGCCTCATCTGCTCTCCGCCCCCGTTTGCGAGTCTTTGATTTTGGCATCACACACACTCCGATCAATGGAGGCGTAGTTTGGTCGCCAAATGCGACAAAAGGAGTCGCGTTCAAGCGACTATAAAGCTCAATTGAAGCGACGCATAATGACGCAATGGGGCGTAGTGTTAGGTCGAGCCAACTACTCTGGAGACGCTGATGCTCGATCTGTTGTTGATTTCGGTGCTGGCGGTCGTATTGCTTTCAGCCATTCCCCACGTTCTGCGGATGCTGCCCAAGTTGATCGCCGTGCTGCTGCTCGCAGCTGTCGCCATCGCTGGATGCATATCCGTCGGAATCTTTTGAGCGCTTGCTCCTCGGGTTACATATGTAGGTACTTCGCATGGCCAGTGCACCAGGCGGTGAGCACGGGTATGCCGCTCACTACCCCCAGCTGTACTAATTCGCCGATCGATGAGGCTGCCCCGAATTGCTTGGCAAAGTGGCGATAGTCATCGAACCACGCATGCTCTTGGCTGAACGAATGAACAACCATGATCGCCGCCATCGCGTGGAATCGCTTCGCCTCGCTCACCGCTGACGCTGTGCGATGCAGCAGTTGATAGCGTGTTTGTGGCGTCGGTGCGTTCGGCATCCCCAGTTCCTTCTGAAGGGATGCGAGGCGCTCCTGCTTTCCAGCGCTCGCATTCTTCAGCCACTCGCCGACTGTCGGGCCGAAGGTTTCATCGACATTGCCCTCGACCGCAATGGAGACGAGACCCGAGTGACAGCTGGCAAGGCACCAAGCATCGTTCTGGGATGGGCGCTGGCCACCCGGCAGTGGCACCTGCCATTCGGGAAAGATCAGCAGCGGTGAAATGTCTGCGAAGCGCGCGTCGGATTGCAAAGTTTCTGTGACCTCGGATGGAAAGCCGCTCGCGTTTTGCCATGACGTCGCCATGGCTCTGGCTGACCGTCCAATCGACCAGTGCTTCACCGGGTCCGCGAGTCGCTCACGCCATGATGCGGTACCGACACTTGGGACAAATATCGTTGGTTGCTCGAACCCTGCTTTCTTCTTCTCTTGATTTGCCATTTGGCCGAGTGTGCCGGTTGGTGCGACGTATGGTGTCGCATTTACCTGAAAGGATCGCTGATACTCTGACGGTACGGCATAACGAATGAAGGATCGGAAAATGGCTGGTAACGCGGACACTCTCTACCGGCAGTGGGTGTTGCTGCAGACGATTCCTGCCTATCCGCGCTCGATCACAGTGCGAGAGATCTACGAGCGTCTGTCGTCGGACTTCGATACAACTGTGCGATCAATTCAAAGAGATCTGTTGATGCTCTCTACAAAGTTCGGCATTTATGAGGAGGAGCGGGGCAGAACAAAGCACTGGAGCTGGGCCTCAGATGCTAAGGCCTTGACGATTCCTGGCATGACGCCGACCCAGGCTCTCGCGTGGTCTATAGCTGATTCGCTGTTACAAAAGCTGGCCCCGCAGGGGCGTCTCGAGGAGATACAGCCGTTTCTAGATCGTGCTAAGGGCGTTCTGGAGACAGAGTCGATGCGCCGAACGAGGCGATGGAATGACCGAGTCGCGATCATGCATCCGGGCATGCCGCTCCGTCCCCCGAGCATTGCCCCAAGCGTCCGCGGCATCGTCCACCAAGCGGTTTTCGATGGCATGCAGGTCAGCGTAACGTACAAGGCGCGCGGTCGGAAAAAGGCTTCTCAGATGAGGCTGCATCCGCTGGGCCTCGTTTTTCGTGATGGGGTGGAGTATCTCATCGCGACGGTTAATGACTACTCGGATCCGCGGCAGTTGGTTCTTCATCGAATCATGTCAGTTCAAGCACTTACTGATTCGATCGTTGAGCCCGAAGGCTTCGACTTCAAGGCATACATCCAGGAATCCTTCGCGTACCTTGAATCAACCAACGAACTGAAAGTACGTCTCTCAATCGACCCTTATGTGGCCGAACACCTGTTCGAGCGGCCGCTGTCACAAGATCAGGAGATAGAAGAAGTCAGTGAGGACGAAGTGATCGTCGAGGCATCCGTCGCTGATTCGTGGGAGCTACGCAGGTGGATTCGCGGGTTGGGTAGCGCCGTTGAAGTGCTGGAGCCCCAGTCCCTACGAGAGGAAATCGCGGGAGAACTCTTGGAAACTGTAAGCTACTACTCCGCCGACTCCTGAGTAACGGGTGCGACTCGCACGCGATCTCAACCGACTACAAGAGTCGCGACACAGCTTGTCGCATCAGCGTGCCTAAATGGTCGCATGCTGAACCCAATGACTATTCCCGGTGTCGCCGAGAAACTCGACGATTGTATCGAGCTTCCGACGGGTGACATAAACCCTGGTTACGCGCTTTCAACGTCCAACGTGCAGGTCATGTTGGTCGTCGGGCAGCGTTTTGCACTCACAAGATCGGCGCTACCGATTGACGATGACGTGCCTGCGCTCAGCCGCGATTTTCTGGAGGCCGCGAACACTGCATCAATCGATTGCTACCAGTCCGCACCATTCAATGTAATTGCGAATTCACGCTACGTATACCGCCAACTTGTTCTCCTGATCGGATTCGATCTTCGGAGATTCCTGACAGATGATGGCCTTATTGCCGGGCCTCTGTACGAGCTGCTGACTCTTTCAGCGGATTCAGAGCCATTACTCAATCTCACGGGTCGGCGATTTTTGAAGCGGAACACAACTGAGCAGGACCCGAGGAACTTGCAGCAGTGGCAATCCATATTGCTCGAGCAGCGGCTGTTCGAATGCCATCAAACCAGATCAAGCCCTCAAGAGGAGAATTAGCGATGGTTGATATCAACGGGGAGCAGACGCTGTCACGGCTGCGAGCTTTCAATCGAAAGGAGCGCGGGTTCTTGATTGCAAACGCGGTTAGCAATCAGGGAAGCCTTACCGTGTCGAAGGCGTTTCTCAGGCGCGCTGCCGAGGCGTTGCTTCCTGCTGGCAAAGCAGTTCCTGAATCAGAATTAGTCCGCGAAAGCGCCGACTTCTGGACCGGCGTTGCTACTTCAGAAGGCGGCAACAACAGCGCGAGTGTCCTCGTCGCCATGGATTACCACCTTGATTGGTTTGCAACAGCGCTCTACGCACCAGAGTTCCTGCCGGGCGAAGAAGTCGCTAGCGACAAACCAGTGTGCAATAACCATGTCAAGGATGTTGGCTGTTTGATGACGGGGAACCAGGAAGACGTCGATCTACTTCTGGCCGATCTTGATGACAACGGGAAGCTTCATATCCTCATGATCGAGGCGAAGTTCGATGGCAGCTGGAAGTGGGATCAATTGGCGAGCAAGTTAGACCGGCTAACCAAGGTTCTCAAGCCGATTAATGCGGCGACGCTCAATCTCCAATTGCTACTCGCTCAGCCAAAGAAACTGAGATCGCCGTTGACAGTCCATTGGGACGAGGAAGGAAGGTTGCCGATCTCCTGGCCAAAGAAAGGAACCAAGGAGGGGCGCCGACTCGAAAAGGCCCTTCGGACATTGCAGGTGTCGGAAGGCGGTCGGGTAAATTGCCTAGCAGGCTGGGAATTTTCAGTGGAAAAAGTTAAAGCACCGACGATACCTCTAAGGCCCGGGCACCTTCCAATCGTAGCGCCGTCTAGGACGGGCAAGGACCATGAAGAGTTGCGATTCAAGTCGCTGCACTTCGTAGATCCTGATACGAGTTGCTAGCATGGCGCTGAATAGGCTGCAGGCAGCCTTGCTGACAACAGCAAATCGCGAAGCCGGCAACACAGCCAACGAGGACGCGGCGCTGCTGAACGGTACAGTCCATCAAGGCGAGGTCTTTCTTGAGGCGACGCTGAGGCTAGCGTCGCCAAACGTTATTGCCGTGAGCGATGGGGTGCACAGTTCGCCCTGTGCAGACGTGGCCAGCCGCACCGTGCTGGAGTTGCTCGAGCGTTCCTATCGACAATCTTCAGCGAAGCTCCCTGCTCGCCGCGTCCGCGACCTACAGATTGAACTCGGTGAGATGCTAATTCCGGCTTGGGATGACGAGTTGGAGGAGGATGACGACGAAAGGTCGTCAAGAGACGATCCCAGATTCGGGATGACAGCGACGCTGGTCGGCGTCGAGCTCGATGAAGGCAGCGGGACCATATTTCACATCGGAGATTCAAAGGCCTGGATCGTCTCGAGCCGTGAGGCTCGTCTGATGACGACTGACCATACGATCATTAATTCCATGATCGAAGACGGCTTAGCGCCGGAGGCCTCCCGGCATTCCTCGAGTTCTCGCTATCAAGGACTCGACCGCTTTCTCGTAGCAGACTCGATGCATACGCCGATGCGTTGTGATGTGGTGGAATTCAAGTTTTCCACCGAGCAAACGATTGTGCTGTGCTCAGACGGGCTCGATGTCGTCGAGCACAGAAGCTTTGTGCGGCGGCCGGACGAGGCCTTGTCTAGTTACGTGCAGCGCTTGGTTGCCCGGGCATGCGAACTGGGCAGTGACGACAACGTCACATGTATTGCAGCGAGTTTTAGCACATGAGCGATTTATCTCTGATTTTCTGCCGAGAAGAAGTACGAACGACGAGCGACATAGGGCGGCAGCTCAAAAGGTGTTCGGTTAATACTACTCAGGTGAACTAAATTTCATTACTTTGAGCCTTGCGACTAATGTTGCTGCATCTGATGTGGCGATTCACCTTACTTTGAGAGCCTCAACGTCCGGTGGCCAGACGAGTGCCTGAACGGACTTCGTATTCGCAAGCCTCGGGAGCGCGCGACTCTACCTCGAGACAAGACATTTCCCTAATATTTTTATGCTGGTAAGAGAATGAACTTCAAGACAATTCACTCTGCGGGCTCACTCGGAATATCTGATTCAATACCTGACGGTGCGGGAATGCGAATATCGCGTGATTTCGGAACCGAACTGGCCAAACACTTCCTGCGTTACTCAAAATCAATGTTTGAGTTGACTGGAGATCTTCCATACATCTACCGCGAGCGGCAATTGGCACCAGCGATAACATTGGCGCTTGCGAAATTTTCAGGTGATTCCGTGTTTTCTGAACTTCCTACCAGAAGGCGAGTCGGTCGAGAACACAGTCATGGGTGGATAGATTTCTGGGCGACATATCGCCGCACGACCTTCGTGCTCGAACTGAAGCACGGCTATTCTGCGTTCCGTGGAAAAGCCGGGGCGCAAGCTGACTTGGTAAAAAAATGGAGTGACGCCGAGTCTCAAGTTCGATCCGTCTCGAAAGAGCGCTACGAGGAGATGAGGTTCGACAGCGGAGAGGTCGTGACGACACCATTATTAGTAGTAACCCACTATTCAGCTTCTAGGGCAGGCCATGATCCGCAGTCATTTCCATCTAAGGAGCAGATGGTTGACCGGCATGCTGGCATTTCTAATAGCCTTAACCCTGTTTCAAATTGCTCATTTCTTTTGTATCCGAAGGGACACATGATGAGGCCCATCGGGTATGAGCAGCATTCAGAAATCTATCCCGCAGTGAGCCTCTTTATGAACTTTTCAGCGATTTCCGGAGCCGAGTCCGGATAAGACGCATCCCGGTATCAAGCCCGAGGGGCGAAGTTTCTCATTACCAAGCTTGATGTTTGCTGTGCACCGGAATCCAACGAATTCGGGAATCAAAGATCTATAGTCTGTGCGTTGAGTTCCCGGTAGTGCCTCATAGCGTTGGGAATCGATCGTCAAAAGGCGTCATCGGCCTCGCCGATCAAGTTGTCGAACCGCGTGTATCTCCCATGGCACTCGTGTTCATAGTTCCAATCGGTCCATTTCGCTGTTTGGCGGTAATGGTCTCGGCACGCCCCTCCCAGTCCGTTGCCTTTCTTAGATTTCTTCCTGGTAGATGAAGAGGATGATGTCGGCGTCCTGCTCAATCCCACCTGACTCGCGAAGGTCTCCCATCCGCGAGAACGGGGTAGAAGCACGATGACACTTTAGCGACATTAAATGACGCAAGGGTTCGTATCGTCTCTGCCTTACATGGGAGATGTGTATGAATCGAAGAGATCTGATCAAGAGACTGGCGATGGGATCCGTGGCAACGGTCCCAGGAGTTGCAGTCCCAGTCCCAGTCCAAGAGCTAGCTGACTTCGGGGGCAGTAATGAACTGCGTGTCTTGGAGGCGGCGATCGAGGCGATGGGCGGCGGAATTCGGATGGAGCGGATATCGTCTGAGTCGGGGCGGCTGGCTACCCAGCTTCGTGCCCCAGAGTCCGATCGGCTTTGCGCTCAGGTGTCATTGAAACCGGCGGACCCGTCGACAGTTTGCATCGATATGAGCGGGGTCCAGACGCCTCTGCAGATCACAAGCGTCGAGCAATGCCGATCCGGGATTGCGGCCGCGATGCTGTTGCTGTCGTTGAATCAGAATGCATTGCTCACAAACGGCCTCGCTCGCCTCGAAGCGATGCGTCCGTTCACTCGCTTGGCATCCAGCGTGTGTGCTTTGCCGATTCAGATAGACGCCACTGCTGGCGTTGTCGCATCTAAGCAGGTGATCTGCGCCGCACTTCGGAAAATACCCGATGGCCTCGTCGCGGTTGGAGCCGTCATTACTTCAGGAGAGTCCGACCGCAGTCGGTTGCTCTTGGATGCGAGCATGGCCGCCTTTGGGCTACAGGCTGGTAGATCAGAACCGTTTTGGATCGGGGATTTGATTGGTTCTGGGCGCGATGGAGTCCTGGTCTACTGGGCCGCTGTCGTGCCCATGCATCTAGAGCGATGAGGTGGGTAGCGCAGACTCCAAACGATGCAGTTTTGCGGTCCGATCTCAAAGCGAGTGCTGTTGAGCAGGAGCTGTGGAGGGCAAGTCTTCATGGCGCCATGTCGAAGCTCGAATCCACAACAGCTCAGGTAATTATGGATCGCGCCGTCGAGCATTTCAGTTCTGCGTCATTCATCGAGATTCTCAACCCGCCTGCATCGCGGCATCCGCTTGCCACCGGTCTGATGATGAGCCGCGGAGTTATAGCGGTGTTCGATCCAAGCACAGGGTTGTTCCAACTTGTTGCGCACAGTACTTGCCGGGGATCGCATTACCGGACGAACCCGAAGGATGTCGTCCGCGCTCGAGCACTCGATATTCGCTATCGAATGGGCCTTGAGGCAGAGGTCACTTCGTGGTTCAGGGAGTTGCGCAGTATCTGCAAGGAGCAAACCCAGCTTCGATTCGGTTCTGTGCTGAGAATGATTCGTCCATGCATCGAGCAGTGCATCATTGCCACGCATTTATTGCGTTGGCGAATCTCACTCGCGAACGAACTACTCATATCCCCAAGAATCATTGAGAAGCACGGCTTGCCGTGGTTGGAGCCTTTATTTGTGAGAGGGCTGGGGGACCTGCTACAAGCCCGTGAAGCCATGCCTGGCGTTCGGTCCATTGCCACGAATGAGTGGCTCTTCGCCGAGCTGCTGCCCCGAGAGCTCAGCGGGATTCACCGACATAGATCCGACGTGCTTTGTGCCTTCTCAGAGGACGCGAGATATGCCGAGGCGATCGGGCAGAGCGTTCTTGCGCGAAAGCCAGTCGTGACAGCGATCGCCGAAGTCGAACATCTACCGAGGGCTGCTGTTCGCAAAACGATCAAACTCGACGAAAAGCTCATCTTTCGGCTGGGTGGTCTCAAGACGTCTTTCGCCCTCATGTCGGTTCTCGGTTCTGTTCAGAGCGAGCGGCGAGCCGAAATTCTCAATGTCGCTGCTATTTTGGGGCGTTTGGGCACGAGTGGCTGGAGGTTTCCGGATCTGATCGTAGAAGAGGTCCGTACGAACGGGACGCGTTGGGTGGCGTCCCAGACGCTTGAAGAAGCCACAGTCAAATGTGAGTTTGCAAGCATGCTTCTGCTGTTTGGGCCACTATTGAGCGAGTTCATGGGGGCGGAGCAAGTGACTCCGGGCGGTGACAGCACCTTTCTCAGGATTGGATCACCTGGGCTACGGAGATCTCTCAAGCTCATGAAGCGTTCCCATGCACTGCTACGCCGGATGACAGCGGTGCTTGCACCGCAACTTCTGGATCCTGATTACTTTCCGATGAACTGCGTCAGGCAACTGCGAACCACACGGTTGCGTGATGGTCATGGTCAGGCGCTTGCCGCTTCTTTCGATACAGAACACTCGCATCAGTGGGAGACACTTGCTCCGCGCTGTTGCATTGATGGCTTCGACTTCTTACCGCTCTCCTCATACGAGGAACTCTCAGAAGAAGCGAGCGCCATGCGGCACTGTGTTGCGAGTCCGAGCTACGTAAGGTCTGCATCGCGTGGCGTTCGGGAAATAATGCACGTGCAGCAAATAGGGGGATCCGACAAGAGAAAAGATGGCGCCACCCTGTCTCTCACAAAGTCGATTGGTGAATCCGGAAGCATCGTCGTGTCGATTGAGCAGCTCAAGGGATATCGAAATCGGGCGGTAAGCTCCGAGATGCACGCTGCTGCGCGCGTGTACGCAGAGGTGGCGGGCAACTCCTTGAACACTCCCTCGGAGGTCCAGCGGTTGGTCGAGACGAGCAGGGAGACAGAGTTTGCCGGGATCTCACCATTCGAGGGCGCATGGTCCTATATGCCCGAGGACCTCTGCTCAGAATGGGTGTCATTGGTGGAGCTGACGAGTGTCGACTCGCTCAAACGGGGATTCTTGACGGCTACCAATAAGCTCAGGCAACACGATGGATCAGTTCGAATTCAGCGGCGTGATGTTGTGTACGAACTTTTGGAGGAGCATTTTCTGCGTTTTCCTTCTTCCGGCTGAAGAACTCAGTGATGTCAGCACGGTACTCAGAGCCGGCATCCCAGCGATCGGGCTAGAAGCGCCCGAATCCCTGCCCGCACCTTGGTGTGAGCAACGCGATGCTCCGTGAGACCATCCTGTGCGTGCACGCGAATATATGTCGCTTCGGCGTCGGAAGTTTCGGTGACGACGCGGATTGATGGACCCAGCAGTGAACGCAGAGCAGCCGTAGTCCAGCGATCGTCAGCATTTGTAAAGGAGTCGGATAGGGCATCACCGCATTTGATCATCTGTGGCGCTGGAAGGCGGACGTGTCTGGCCACGTCTGGTCAGTGCCTGGAGCGGTCATTGGAACGCGTTGAGCGCAGTCGCCAGTGGCAGATACAGCCTCATCGGGTTCTCGGCGACTTCCTTGAAGCCGAACCGCTCATAGAACTGCTTCGCCTTGGCGTCTTTCGCATCGACCAAGATGGCATGGACTCCGGTTTGCTGGCTGATCAAAGCCGTTCTCTTGATCGCGTCCATGAGCATCCACTTCCCAAGGCTTTCCCCCTGGTTGGCTCGATTGACAGCTAACCGAGCCATCATCACACAAGGCACAGGATGCAGTGGCAGCCCTTTGGCATCGTCCTCGGTTATCGAGCTACGCCCTATCTCGCAGTTGGTCAGCGAGTAGAACGCGAGAATCCGGGAAGCAGCCCCGTCGTCCACGAGCACGAAGGTGCGAGAAAAGCCCTGTCGCTGGTGCTTGGCAGCCTGAGTCTGGAGAAAGGCGTTGAGGGCCGGTTCTCCGCAGTCGAAAGCCTTGCGATCGTGGATGGATCGGTCAAGGCTACAGACGATCAGCCCCACTGGATTCCAGTTTCACGGTATTCCCGCATCGCATCGACCAGGGCCTTGGTCGGTTTCGGAGGATTCGCCAGAGCATCCAGAACTTCTCGGTAGCCCTGCTCGGTGGTCACGATTCGGTCGGCTTCAGCCACTATCTTGCGCGCACGTTTGAGTGCAGGCCCGAGCACAAACTGAGGCAGCTTTGCATGTTCCAGCATGGCGGCCCTGGCCAGCAGCGCCTTGTCCTCGGCCTTGACCCGAAACTCGATCCGCTCATCAGCAGTTGGCATGATTCATCACCCTCTATAGTGTCCGTACATTGTACGGAATGGCTCGCGGGTTGTCACTGCCTGCTTTGCGCCCTGAACGGACTGTGCTGGACAGCTCAGTCGTCACGTACACCGCTGAGCAGTTGCAGGGGTTTGGGCGATCAACTTCTGTGCTGCCGCCAAGTGGTGAAACCGATGGCGCTATCGTTCAGAATTGGTGGCGACTCCCAGCAAATGAGTGGCTATACGCAATGTCTGCAGTGTACTTGGAGAAGGCATTGTAGCGATCGGGCTAGAAGCGCCCGAATCCTTGCCCGCATCTTTTTGTGAGCAACGCGATGCTCTGTGAAGTCATTCTATGCATGCATACGAACACACATCGCATTGGCACCGGAAGTTTCGGTGACGACGCGGGTTGATCCACCCAGCAGTGACCGCATCGCAGTGGTAGTCCCGCGGTCGCCGAGGATGTAACTTATTCTTTGGCCCCGGCTCTTTCTATCGGCAATCTCTATAGCGCTTCAGAGAGTCCGATAAGCTTGATGCTGCAGAGCAGAACGCATCCATATCCTCAATGCACTTGTTCAGTTCCTCGTCGCGTGTCGGCCACAACTCGACAATGAGGTTTCTACGCAGTTCACTCGGAACTTCCCAAGGTGTTCTGGTTCCATCAAACAGCTCAAAGCAGCGCCGCGAGATGAATTGCCACTGACTGATAGATTGATTTGATAATTGTCGTGCCATAATTTCTGGCACATGCATCGTGGCACAACGTTTGTGGCATAAAGGAGCTTGCAACGTCCCATCGATTCTGAGCTGCCCGCAGAACATGAGGCGAACAGTAGATCTCTCAAGTTAGTATTTGATAAGCGAACTAGGGGCTGCCGTCACCGAGGTTTTGCCGATTTTGCGATACGTATCCTTACTCTAGTCGGTAGTTGTTCTGGTTGTCATTCAAGTCAATTTCTTTGGGTCAAAGCCTTCTCGAATGATCGCGCACGATGGCTAGTTCTCCGCAAGAGCACGCGCAGCAACTATTGACGTGGCGTCGTGAGCACCCGGCGTGGCTAGTGCTGGCCGCTCGCCGAGCTCCGCTAGTGCTTAGTTGTCTGGGCCCGCTGCTCGAGCAACAGCAGGGAAGTATCCCGCTGGAGGATGCACAACAACAGCTCGCTCAGATGCTTCGCGGGTTCGCAAATGATTCGGAGTTCGAGGTGGGCAGCGATCCCGCGGCGCAAGCCCTGCGCGAACTGCGCGACTGGATCCGCCGAGGACTCATTGTGGAACGCGACGGCAGGCTGTTTGCTACGGATGCGCTCCAAGTAGCGATGGCCTTTGTGAGCGGGCTGGATCAGCGTGTCATGACGTCTAGCGCCTCCCGGCTCGCGACCGTGCAGCGTGAGATCGAGAATCTCGCGACAGCACTGAATCCCGACCAAGCCGCTCGTGCAGACATGATCCGTCGCCAGATTAAGAATCTCGAAAGCCAGCTCAAAGCTGTAGAAGCGGGTGATGTCGAGGTGCTCAGCGAAACCGCGGCGAGTGAAGGCATCCGCGACATCTACAGCTTGGCGATGAGTTTGCCCGCCGATTTTCGTCGCGTTGAGGACTCGTACCGCACTGCAGACCGTGCCCTACGGCAGTCCATCATCAGCGATGAGCATCACCGCGGTGAAATCGTTGACCGCTTGCTGGATAGCCACGACGCATTGGTTGAAACCGCCGAAGGACAGGTATTTCAGGGTTTCCACGAGCAACTAAATCGCAGTACTGAGCTTGACCAAATGCGGGCTCAGCTGAAGGAAATTCTTCGCAATCCCACAACTGAGCGCGCACTCGGTCGACGGCAACGCGAGGACTTGCGATGGCTGGTGAATCGACTCGTCAATGAGTCACGTCGCGTGATTGAGGCCAGAGCTCGCAGCGAGCAGGATGTAAAGGGGTTTCTCAAGACCGGCCTTGCGGTTGAGCACCATCGCGTAGGGCAGCTCCTGCACGCATTGATGGAGCGAGCTGTAGACATTGATTGGTCTGACGCAGCATTGCGGCGTAGCGTGACACCGCTGTGGCCGATTGCGGTTGACTGTTCAGGGGTTCCAGTGGCGGAACGACTCCGTTTCAAGGAAGTTGCTGAGGATGCGGAAGAAGAGTTCAACTTGCGCGAGCAGCCTGCTGATCTAAATGCCTTGGATGATGAATTTTGGTCCAGCTTCGATTCGCTGGACACAGGGCAGCTACAGATCGACACTCTTGCCGTGCTTGAGCAAGCGGACGCAGGCCTCAGTCTGGCAGAGCTGGCAGAGAAGCTTCCGCCGACTCACGACTTGGAGACCTTGTGCTGCTGGTTGCAATGGGCGCGGGATACCGGTGAAACGGTGTTAACTGATCGGGAGCAGTTTGAGATTGCGGGCAGCGATGGTGAAGCAATGCGTTTCGATACCCCCAGGATCAAGCTGCACGCAGAACAGTTCGAAGCCGCTGTGAGTCGTGTATGAGTGACGAGCAAGACCCAGGCAATCCGTTTGATCGTGCTCTCGCGGACGGACGTTCAGAAGTCACGAGCACTGCGAGCGAGGTAGACCTGCGCGACGATGACGACGCCGAGTTCGTAAGCGAAGGAATGGGCGCCGAGACCGATATCGAGAACCGTGCCGGTGGTCATTACACACCGGAATGCATCAAGCACACACTACAGCGACTGCTTAAACACGGCTTGCTGGAGTCTGACCGGCGCCCGAACGAGTACGCGCTAGCTTTGGCGCACCAGCCTGAACTTAATCGATTGTTGGAGCCGTTGGATTTCGAGTTGAGGATAGATGAGATTCGAGGTTTGGCATTGCTGGCCATCCATCGACCGTTCGCTGATCAAGATTCAGAGGATGGCGACCCGGGTCATCTACTGGTGCGCAGACAGCGTCTGACATTGGATCAGTCATTGCTAGTCGCCATCTTGCGGCAGCACTACATCGTGCATGAGCAGGATGCTGGTATTGGTGCAGGCGATGCGTCGTTGTCCATCGACGATCTACTGCCTCAGTTGCAGGTGTTCTTTGGTGATAGCGGCAGCGATAGCAAAAATGAAAATCGCGTCCGGCAACTTCTCGACCAACTTCAAGCGCACGCAATCGTCAGCGAAGTGGATTCTGCGGGGCAATTCACGTTGCGTCCTGTCATTGCGCACCTGGCTAATCCCGAAGCCCTAAAAGCTCTGCTTGGTCATTACGACAAGCTGGTGAATCGCGAGTCATGACTGAAGCATTCGAGGTCTCGGGTGCTGAACTGGATTCGAGTTCAGCGAAGAGCAGCGAGAATTCTGTCGAGCCCGATGCCTTTTTGCTTCGTGAATTGCAGGTCTTTAACTGGGGACCGTTCGGAGGCTTCCATCGCGCAGAATTCGATCCGCGCGGCTCTGCGATCGTCGGCCCGACAGGCAGCGGAAAGACAACACTGATCGACGCCCTGATGACACTGATCGTGCATCAGCCAAAGTACAACCTCGCGTCGACGGGTGGGCACGAGAGTGACCGTGACTTGATGTCTTACATCCGCGGCGTCGCCGGCGCTGGCAATGAGGCCGGGGGCAATGAGCATGTGGCACGCCGTGGCAAGACCACCACTGGCCTGTGCGCCACGTTCGCCGCAGCGCGGGAGGCGCTCCACGTCGCCGTTCTGTTCTGGATCAACAGCAGCAGCACTGCGGCGGCAGATCGCAAAGAGGTCTGGCTGATTGCCCGCACTGCCCAAGCCGTTGGTTCACCACTCAACGAATGGCTCGCAACCCACAAGGAAGCTGGAGAAAAAGGCTTGCGTCAGGTGGCGAATGAACAGGAGAACTTGCGGACTTTTAAGACGCGCAAGGCATGCCAGGCCGAACTACGCCGGTTCTTCGACGTTGGCGAGAACGCGTTTGCTCTGTTGAACCGGGCTGCCGGACTCAAGCAACTCAACAGCATTGACGAGATTTTTCGCAGACTGGTGCTGGACGATCAGGCCAAGTTTGATGATGCCGCTAGAGTCGCGGCGGAGTTCGACAGCTTGGCGGATATCCACGCCGAACTGGAGCGCGCCCGCCAGCAGCAGAAATCCCTGCAGCCAATCGCCACTGAGCAACAGAAATACGCGGTCCTGCAAGCACAGCGCCAGCAGGCGCAGCGGCTCGAGCAACTACTGCCACGCTGGTTTGCGCAGCAGAAAGCGGCGCTGTGGGCACAGCGCGAACATGAACTGGAACAGGCGCTGGTTACGGTGCAGCGTGAGATTCAGCAGCTCCGGCAGCAACAAGCTGAGCGCCAGGCCAAAGAGCGGCTGGCCTACAAGCAGTTTCAGCAACTTGGTGGGGCCAATATCGAGCTGGTGCAAAAGCAGCTCGACAGCCTGACTGCGCAGCGGCGCCGCTGCCAGACCGATGTGCAGCAATATCAGCAGCTCTGCCATGCGTTGGCGCTGGATGAAGCGCTCAACCAGGCGGTCTTCGATGCCAACCTGCGTCAGGTCGAAGCAATGCAGGCCGATCGGACCGGTAAGCTGCGGGCCGCCGAACAACAGTGGTTTGAACTCGGCGGCAAGCGAGTGCCGCTGCAGAGCAGGCATCAAGAATTGAAGCAAGAGATTGCCGCGGTCGAGGCACGGCCGGATTCAAATATCCCGCATCCGTTTCAGCAGTTTCGCGCCGCGCTGGCGCGGCAGTTGGAGGTCGACGCGACTGAGCTGCCGTATCTGGCCGAACTGGTCGAGGTAAAAGCCGACCAAACCGACTGGCGCGGCGCTGTCGAGCGCGCCATTGGCGGCCACCGTCTGCGGCTGCTGGTGCCTGCGCGGCACCTAAGGGTCGCTCTGCGCTGGGTCAACGATCGCAACAACCGCCTGCATGTGCGTTTGCTGGAGGCAGAGCCCGATGCTGGTGAGGCGCGGTTCATGGAAGACGGCTTTACGCGCAAACTCAATTTCAAGCGCCACGCGCTCATCCAGCCGGCGAAAGCTTTTTTGGCCGGGATCGATCTGCACTGTGTGGCCGACAGCGCGGCATTGCAGCAGGTCGACCACGGGCTAACCCGGCAGGGCACGATGTCCGGCAAGCGCGGGCGCTTCGACAAGCACGACCAGCACGCGCTTGATCAGGGCTGGCTGACCGGCTTTGACAACCGAGATCAGCTGCGCAGCCTTCGCGCGGAATTCGAGGGCTGCAGCAACGAGTTGGCGACGTTGGATCAGGCGGTCGCAGGGAAAAAAGCCGAGGTCGACACGTTGCGCAAGGAGTCGTCGTTTCTCGAGCGCTTTGCGCAGTGGGAATTTGACAACATCGACCTGCCCACCATCGAATCTGCCATGCGTGAGGTTCAGGCCGAGTTGGCAGCGCTCAGCGCGCCGGATTCGGATCTGGATAGACAGCGGCAGCGCTGGCAGCAGCTTGAGGCCGAAGTCGAAGGACTGGGCAAGCAGATCGGGGCCCAGGAAAGTGCTCGCGGCGAGGTCAATGCCGATCTAAAGCGGGCCAAGACAGCACGAGCAGAAGCCGTTCAGCTTGGTGGTTCCGCATTAGATGCCGAATCCAGCGAACTCGTCAATGATCACCGCGCCAAGGCCGCCACAGTCACGCTCGACAGCGTTGACACGCTAGAACGGCAGGAAATCGGCGCGATTCGCACCGAGCTTGGCCGTCTGCAGGATCGGCTTGATGACAAGGGCAAGACACTGGTGCGGCTGATGGGGCTGGCGCAGAAGGTCGACACCGGTGCGCTGGCCGAAGTCGGCACCGAGCTCGATGATGTGCCGAAGTACCTCGAGCGCTTGGCGCTGTTGACTCAGGAAGCCTTGCCAGAGAAGCAACAGCGGTTTCAGACCTACCTTAACCAGTCCTCGGACCAAGGCGTCACTCAACTCCTGACCGCAGTTTCGAACGAAGTCAGCGTTATCGAGGAACGCATCGAAGAGCTCAACCAGACACTGCGCCGTGTGGAGTTCCAGCCAGGCCGTTATCTGCGGTTGCAACCGCGCAAGGTTGTGCACGACGGACTGAAGAAGCTGCAAAGCGCCCAGAGGCACCTGCGCGCAGCAGCGTTGAAGGACGATGGTGGCGAAGCCCAGTACGCAGCGCTTCGCAATGTTGTGGAGCTACTGCGTGATGCGTCTGAGCGCAGACGCACTGTGGGCGCCTTGGCACTACTGGATCCGCGTTATCGGCTGGAGTTTTCCGTGGCGCTCATGCGGCGAGAAGACGACTACGTGATCGAAACACGCACAGGGTCGCAGGGTGGTAGTGGTGGTGAGAAGGAGATTATTGCCAGCTACATCCTGACGGCTTCGCTCAGCTATGCACTGTGTCCGTCAGGTGCTACGCGTCCGTTGTTCGGAACAGTCGTATTAGACGAAGCGTTCTCAAAGAGCTCACAGGCTGTCGCCGGGCGGATTGTCGCAGCACTTCGGGAGTTTGGGCTGCACCCGCTGTTTGTCACACCGAACAAGGAAATGCGGCTTCTGCGTGACCACACGCATTCCGCCATCGTCGTGCACCGTCTAGACCAGCAATCATCGCTTGCATCTATGAGCTGGGAGCGTTTGGAGGCCGAGGCGCGGGCGCGTGTGCGGGCGACGCCATCCACCGAAGCACGATGAAGTCGCCAGGTGACCTGGTACAAAGGTTGGAGCGACAGTGGCGCTCAGCTGATACGCGTGAAGCGCGCTTGCTAAATCCGGTTGAACACTGGCCGCTGAAACTGGCAATAGGCAAGCCGAGCGCCCGACAGGTATCTGAAGAACCTCGCATTGTTCGCTCACATCTCGCAGCTTGGCGGAATGTCAGCATCGGCGAGGTGCACTGGGAAACAGTTCGCTACCGCGGCCTGACGCAGGCGGTTTCTGTCCCTACACAATGGGAACTGCCCACCCCAAGCAGTTGGGCTCAGGCCTCTGGAAGTGGTGAAGTACAGAGTCAGTTTTCTGCACTATCGGCTTTGATTTCGGCAGCTGACCCTGTCTTCCACAGGTACTTTGTCCGGCGGCGGAGCTGGCTGAGTAAGCCGCTCGACGAAGTAATCGCTGCGGCCAAGCTCGCGGCTGAACTGGAACCAGCGTGCTTAGGCGGTCGTCCACTGCGGATGATGGGTGGGCAAGATATCGACAGCAAGTTTGGGGAACGACACGGGCCGCTGCTGACAGCGCTACTGGATATTCGCTACAGCGGCCTAGCCTCAGAACTGGGCCTAGGCCCATTCCTGGATGCTGCTGAGGAATCAGACCACTGGCTCTTGGTCGTCGACCTGGATGGCGGCTTGCTGCCCTTTAAACAAATGCGTCTACGCGCCCAGGACTTGATGAGCTACGTGCTTCCTGGGGAACGCTTGCTGGTCGTCGAGAATGAGCGATGCTTGTATCTGCTCCCAGATCTTCCGAGAACAATTGCCATACTCGGAGCTGGACTTAATTTGGAGTGGTTACGTGCACCGATAGTGGGCGAAAAGGACCTTGCGTACTGGGGCGACATCGACACCTGGGGCCTGAGGATGCTTGCTACAGCGCGGCGCCATCAGCCCAAAATAAGCGCGCTACTGATGGACGAATCAACATTCGCAAACAACCTGCAGCATGCCGTCATTGAGCCGAGGCCCGTTGATGCGCTCCCAGATTGCGAGCTGACTGCCTCAGAGAAGCAGCTATGGATGAACTTAGTGGCCGAAGACTCTGGGCGATTGGAGCAAGAGTTTTTGCCCCAAGACTTGGTTGCCGATGCGATGCGCAGCTGGATTGCTACCGATGCGTCTTCCAGCGTAACAGTCGAAACAAATGGATAGAGCCCACTCCGCGCATGGTTTCGTGCTGACTGCGCATTCCCGCGCTACCTACTAGACCGGCAAGGATTTCAGGTCGCGTCAACACAAGGCTAGCGCATACCTCGGTGTTGGAAAAACTGACAGGGGTTCTCAAGTAGAGAAGCGCTGGCCTACGCAACAAAGGCTGAATCCAGCCCTTTGCGGTCAGTCAACGCCGAGTTTGAGCGGCGATTTGCGGGTCATGTCCCCGGACGTGGTGTAAGAGTGGCCACCGTGCCCCGCGGTAATCTGAGGTTTCTTGACGACCTTAGACAACCGAAAGAGGGACACGATGACCGACGACAGGATGGCGCTGCGCGCACTGCTTGAAAAGGGTTCTCACGCCGATTTGCTGCGCGAGATGGTGGAGCTGGTGGCGCAGCGGCTGATGGACTTTGTGGTGGAATCGCTTTGCGGTGCTGGCCACGGCGAGCGCAGTCAGGAGCGGATCAATCACCGCAATGGATACCGCGACCGGCGCTGGGAGACACGCGCCGGGGCGGTGGATTTGAAGATCCCCAAGCTTCGCCGGGGCAGCTACTTTCCGGCGTTTCTGGAGCCGCGCC